>NZ_JBHXAS010000018.1:0-66080 GCF_042727425.1 Peribacillus sp. NPDC060253 | reverse complement strand
CAACAATTCTCTTGTCATAGTTATCATGCCAAATAAAATAATCAGATAAACCCACTCTAGGTTTATTTATATCACGATAGATGCTACTCAATTCCATCATAGTTTTACGATATGGTTCTGCTGATTCACAACCCAATAAGCATGAATCAATCAACTCAATTGAGGCTTTAGCTTGTCTTATTATAAATTCTAAATCATTCTTTTCCTTTGTCAATATTTTCACCAAACGAACATAAGCACCTTTAATAACTAATAATGTTTGCTCCAAGTTTATCCCCCATATTACAATTATTTTATTGGAATTTCATTAACCACTTCTAAATCCTTAATTTTCCATGGTTCTGACACAAAAATTTGATTTCCTCCACCTGAATAGATTCCAGCTTGATGGCCCGCCGGCCCCTCATATATAGTAGTTCCTTTAGGAATTTTCAGTGTATAAACACTATCTAGTGGAGATGAACCAGTTAGTGAACCTGTTTTTGGATCAATCCATTGTGCCTTTACAGCAAAATCAATTCTTCCTTCTATTCTAGTTGAAGGTTCTCTTGTAAAATATTGGCCTAAAGCATTTCTCCCACCACCTGCTTTTCCCGCTCTATATAAAATCAAATCTTGCTTAAGTACTTCCACATTATACTTTCCACCTCTATAGGTAGATGCAGCTCCCGGATTAATGTCTGCTAAAGGTCCTGGATTCTCTATCATATTATACTTATAGTTATCTCCAAGTTCCCCTTGACCTGTTTTATCTAGTGATGTTGTTCCTTTATTTATTAATGCTGGATTCTTTGCCTGTAAATGATCCACATACTTAGCCGCACCAGCCACACTGCCGATTCCGAGTGCCATCAACAGCCCGTTCTGGCGCTGTTCCTCGGTTAGCTGGCTGCAAAGTGGAGTTAAAAAAATAATTATAAAAGTTATAAGATATAGAAAAGCCCCTAATAAGGGGCTTTTCTATTGTGCATATTAGGGGAACAGCTCAATAAATATTATAGGCGTTTGAAGCGAGGAAGTTAATCTAATGAATAGGGTTTCCTCTCCTCGATTATCTCCACTTCATCCCATTCCACAGATTTGGAGTACATATATTTATCTGTACGTTCAAAACCCATCTTTTTAGCAAGTTCAGTGTTTGTTGTATCCAACAATACTTTACCAGTTTTTCTTTCTTCTGATGCTGGAAACAGCTCTCCCTTATATACAGCATAGGGATTAATAGAATATAATTCTTTAACTTCATTTACATCTACTATTTTCGTGTAAATATTATTTTTGTAATAAGTAAAGCCATTGTCCATATCTTTTTTATCATTGCTTATTAATTCAATAGCCTCCACTGCATCAGATTCTATGAATCTATACTCTTTCCCATTATAGATCGTATACTCACCTTTTCTTATCATTTTCCACTCCATTATTTAATTTTCCATTACCAAAAAAATAAACTGCTTCTCTTCCCGTTTAACATAGCATAAACTGGACTCTGGACATAAAAAACCCCTATAAAGGACTTTTATAGGGGTTTTTTATGTTTATATGGGTGATTTACATCAATCCCCATACTCTTCTTTAATTGCTTTATCTGCACAAAAACTATGGAATTGCTTGATTAATTCATCAATATCTTCTTTTCTTGTGATTTTCTCAAGCCATTCTTTAGGAATGTCGTCCATTTTATAGTACATACCTGCCATTGTTCCTACTCCTTGCTCAATTCAATGTACTACTGATTGAATAAGGTATAACACTTTTGTTTTATAAAAACTAACACCTATACTACAAAATCACTATAATGTTTTTCCATTTCATAAAAAAACCTTGAATGGCTTTAAGCCACTCAAAGTTTCATTTTATTCTAGTGGAATACGGATTTCTTTTTCGATAACCTTAACTATGTTACCACGGCATGCAATGGTTTTGGTGCTTTTGGATGAGTAGTCTGTTATTCAAATCAATATGATTACCACCTATAATTCTACTTACCTATTTTCCCCATCGTTATCATATATAAAAATTTAAAAATTCGATCCTCATTACCCTTTTCGATAATTGTTGAATTTTGTATTTCATCCACATCATACAATATCCATTTTCCATCTTCACAGTAACAACCTGTTGAAAATGGTACATTAGTTTTTCATTCAATAACTATATTAAGTTCTTGTAAATCTATTCCTAACTCTCTTATCTTATTTTCATACTCATTTCGTGTCATTTTTCTAACTTCCTTTATTTTGTATTGATCCATGGAGCTGCTCCCCATAACACCATAGCCATTCCTTTTTCATTGCATAAAGCAACCAATTCAGGCTTTGATTGAAAAGTTTTATATTGAGAATACCAATTAGCAATAGCATTTTCAGTAATATGAGGATTGCTTGTTCCCTACTTTATATTTAATTGATTAATAGAATTTATTTTGTTTACTGAATCTCCTGGTTTATCAATACTAAAATCATTTATAAAATTGCATTATAGTACGTATTATCAACTCTCTAGACTTTGCCTTGTTTCCAGTATAAGAATTATCAATTGAAAGATTTCTTTTCTCGAGACTAAAAAAAAAAGACCTTAACAGTAATTTGTTAAGATCTCCTCGCTTAGTATGAACGGATTTTCCCCTATCATCCAATAATTATACATTTTCTTTTTTATGCTCAACTTTGAAGAAATAATTTCGAGTTATCTTCTTACATGCTTCAGTTATACACTTTCTTCAGTTTACCTTTGGAAATAAAGTATGCTGATTCCTGCATCACTGGACCTGGGATCATACCATTGAGTAATCTTACCCCATTCAAATACATTTTCAGACAATATTCCCTCAGGATACCCAATTTGCTCTGTAAGCCATTCGCCATGCTGAGATAGTTTTTCTTCATAGTCACATTGGTTAATAGTTGGATTATTAACTTTCAAATCAATCCCCCATATTAAATTATCTTTAAATGATAATCGGACATTAAAATATTTGCTGCCTAATTTAGGTGCGTTTAAAAACCTTAAAGATTCATTATGACTATCAAGGGTTATAGATTTAAACTTACTTGAAGATTCTTTTGTTTTTATATCAACTAATTTACAGTTAGGAAAAATAAAAACACCATCTATTTCTAACTCTCCCTTTTTCAGATTACTCATCACTTAATCCCCCCTCCACTTTCTTCTAATAATTTTACAGCTTTTTTGATTTGTAACACTTCTTTTTCAGTTAATTTAAAATTTTTCAATTCAATAACATTTGGATCCTCTGCTATCTCTACAAAAGTCTTACTGATTGTTTCGTATATGTACTTACCACTTTCATCTTTTTGTTGTAACAATGTTGAATTAAATTCTATTCCATTTCCTCTTAATTTTTGCTTAGTTACATCGTCCAGTACAGGATTTACTTTTCCTTCCCTAAGTAGATCTTCAAAATCAGGTGTGAATATTTGCTCTAAACCGCCTGATCCAAATTGAGGATTCGCATCTGTCATACCTCTAGCTGATGGTAAATCATCCAGTAATTCGAACTCGATGACCTGAAATTTATAATCTCCCGTTCCATCATCAAATTCTCTAGGATTAACTTGAACACCTTGAAATATTTTTTTTGAATCTCCGTCTACACTATCTAAAACCTCTTTTGTAAAACAATAACCAGTTGGTCTTGGAAATCCAGCATATAAGATTGTGCCTTTTTTCAAAATAATATCCTCATATGTATCTATACCAAAGTAAGGATTAGAACCTTGCCATAACCTTGCTCTCTGTGAAGGTTTAAGAATGGTCTTATTTTTTAAAGTAGCTTCCTCTATTACACTCCATTTTATATTTTCCAGTTCTCTTATCGTGATATTCGGCTTAACTTCCTTTAAAACTTTTTCAACAACATCTCCATCAAGCATAACCTTAGTTCCTATGGAATTTTGTTTCTTAATTACATACTTTAGTACGTCTTCAACAGGTTTTGGATTTGGATGTTTCGCTATTTCCTTAGCATATTTTCTTACTACTTTATTTCCCTTTAATAAGTCAGTAATTTGATAGAATGAATTCTTTGCCTGTAAATGATCCACATACTTAGCCGCACCTGCTATACCGCCGATTCCAAGTGCCATCAACAGCCCGTTCTGGCGCTGTTCCTCGGTTAGCTTATTGCCGAACATGTCCTTGCCTGTAACTGCTTCGCCAAGGCCGTTGGCTGCGAGGAGTCCGTATATCCCGTATTCGGTTTTTTGGAGGAGGCTAAAGCCTTTTGTCGTTTTATAGGCATCGAGCGCGTGATTCGCTGCGTTGAGTCCTTTGGCCGTTTTGTAGATGGCGCTTCCGCCCTTGATGGCCCGGCCGGCCCAGCCGACGACGGGGATGAATCCGGCTGCGGCCATGGCTCCTGCTGCGATTCTTTCGGCATCGGACAGCTTGCGGCCCGTTACTGGATCGACTCCGGTCGTTGCCCTGATAGAATCATAATATCCGGTGAATTCCCCTGTAAAGGTTTTTGTCGTATCCCAGGCTTTTTCATACCATGGGCGGTTTTCGAGCTCTTCCATTTCGCGTTCGATTTTCCGTGCATCGGCTTGCTGCTTTTTAAAGGTCTGATAGTCTTTCATCTGACCGGCGACTTCATCCTTCACTCGATAGATGTCACTATTCTTAAAGGCCGTTTGGTTGAACGTTATCGGCGAAACATTGCCATCCTGTTTGGTGGCATCTAGTAAGGCGCGGAAAAGGCCAACGGCCACGTTTTCCTGGCCGACGGATACATCATATTCCTCGACCAATTGCCTGTCGACATTCTCGACCTTTGTCACGGTGTCATCCAGTCTCTGGCCGGCCAGCGTGATTTTTTCATTAAAGTCTTTTTGGTCGAACATATCAAGAGGCAGGATATCATCAATGCTGTCGAGGATCCTTTGAAGATCGTTCGCTTGTTCATCGACAAGGGACTTTGCTTGGTTTATGCCGTTTGAGACTTCGCCATCTAAAAAGGGAACCTCGACCACCGTATTTCCGGAGAGGTCCGCCTCTTCCAGACTGGCCGGAATGCCCTCCAAAAAACTGATCTGGGTAGTGAATAGTTCCATCCAGGCGTCCGCCACCTGGATTTGCGCTTCATAGAAGCTTTTGATGGCAGCTGCACCGGCTCCCTGAAACTCGTTATCCAGGCCGACGATACCCTGAAATTCCTTTTTCAGGGCTGTGACTTCCTTCTTTAGTTCTTCATATTGCTTGGCACGCGACTTGGTTGCGGCCGTCAATGTCTTGGCTTCATATATTTTCATCGCGTAGGAAACCCATGTGAAGACGTATGGGCGATGGCTTCATCCTGTTCTTTTAATAAGTCAATGTTGGCACGGGTATCTTCCACATTTTTCTGGACGATTTTAATATATTGCTCAAAAACCTTCTCGAGGTTCGTTTCCCGGTCGATCCATTTCGAGGTGAATTGCAATTTATTTTTTCCAAGCTCACCTGCTGGCAGATTTCCAAGCGCGACTGTACCAAGCGCCGTTTTCACCTGATCGACTTGTTTCGTTACGGCAGGATGATTCAGTTTGATTGTCGTCATTAAAACAACCACCCTTTTATATATGATATTTTACTTTCCAATTGATCTATGACGGCTTCCCCTTTACCTAAAAGGACATCCGCTTCATGCGCTATCGTGCCTGCTGCACTCAGAGCTATTTTATCTATATTCAGTATCGTGATCTTTCCCTCGATTTTCTCTTGGTAGTCGTCATAATCATCATGAATGATCGTGGACATAGCCTTATATGCATCACTGCGGGCATCTTGAAAATCCTCTGCACGGTTTCCCGTCCAGCTTTTTTCCAAATCCGGATTTTTAATTTTAGCGATTTCCCCAAGACAAGCATTCTGTTCTTCTTTGATTTGTCTTTTTGCCTGCTCCAAACGATTGATTTTTTCATTCACATCGGACATTTTACTGGAGAGGGCTGAGTGAATTTCACTCAATGAATTTGCATACACTTAAAAAATCACCTCAAAGATCTCATTATGTAGAATGTCATATTTTTCATAATTTTTATTATAAGGATTATAGTCTTACAGTTAAATAGGGATAAATAAGCTATTTACGCTAGGTATTTAGGAAATTCTTCTCATCAAAACCAATTCTGAATTAGACTTTCTACCCCTGAATTTCCATTTTTAAACATAAAAAAAAGAAACAGGCTTCCTCCTCTTTTTTTATGCATGATCTGAATTCTTTTTCGTCAATTAAATGCGGAGCTTTCACCTTTTTCCCTTTTTTATGATTTGGATTCATATTCCTCCCTTTATTAAGTGGATATAGTTTCACACTTCCACTTATTCAAGTGCCATGCCAGAGCAAAAAGGACAAGAAGACAGGCTTCGCTCATGAAGCGTGCCGATAAATCGGCACATCCTGACAAAGTAACGGCTCAAGTTAGACGAAATTCGGTTTGTATATTGCAGAACAAATGGCTCACCCTATAAATAGGAGGTGTCCAAAACATGGACCAATTTGAAAAAGCCTATGAAACCTATAAACAGCAGGGTACACCGCAAGCAAACCAAATTGATTCATCTGGAAAAGAAGAAATCATAGCAGTAAGGAAAAATGAAGAGGACAATATTATCGCAATCAAGACGAACTCTGGTCGCGAACTAGACTACCCCACTGCCCTTTCCGAAGCAAAAGCAGGCAACCTTGCCAATGTCGACGTCTTCCATAAATATGGACGTGATATATTGCGAAGTGAGCCCGATGGGATAAAAGAAAATAACTTGGATCAACTACCGGAATTTTGACTTTTTGAGGGAGCTGCCTGAAATGGGCAGTTTTTTTCTTTTGGATCAAAAACGCGGAGAAAGGACCCAGCATGATAGCCGGATCCTTATTATTCATACTGATAGGATTCAGAGATTTCAAGAAGTTGGCCACAGGATTCGACCACCTCAATGATTTCCATCCACGACATGTCCAGCCCCAGTTCATTAGCATGGGAAATCTTATCCCTTAATTTCCGGATGGCATTTGCCTCCCTCTTCCCCTTGCTTTTCGAAGGAATTTGGAAGAACCCCCTCAATTCCTTATCTTTATGAATGATATCGAATTTATCACTGATTTGCAGGCATTCTATTAAATTGATATCTTCATTTTTATCGATTCTCCTCCTATATAATTCGTTTGCCTTTTCTAAACGGTCCTCGCTGATCATTGGATACCAGATGCCATCACCGAACCTATGCATGATGATATCGCTCATCCTCATTTCCAATAGGGTAATATATCCGAATATCAGCATCCTGATTGGGGGCTTTTGAAGGTCGGCATGCGTAATTAAGCTTTTTATAGAATTATTCTCTAACACAAACACCCTTGTTTTATTCTTAAAAATACGAAGAAGTTGTATCAAAGGGGTTGAATCCGAAACCATTTCCCTAGGTGAAAAACTTTTCAAGTATTCCGAGATGATCCCTTCACCAAGTTCTTGCCTTTCGATATATCCGATGATTTCCCCTTGATCTTGCACTGCCATTATATCGAAATTCTTTTTTTCCAACGCTTTTTGTATGTCAGTTGCTTCATCATTTTTATGGCAAAACTCAAGTTCCTGGGCTATGCTCTTAACCGTGATGTTTTCTTCATAAAGAGTTTTAAGACTAAGATAGCTGCTATTGTTTTTTTTATCGCTTCCCTTTAACATCTTTCACCCTCCACTTATAAACTTTCTCCGCGATTTGCCTACCACCAATTATAGACCGTTAATTTGCATCTGGTGTAGCTATTTCAAAAGAAGTGGAACAAAGTAGAAACGGTCATCAATAAATAAAGTCCACACAAAGTGGACTTTATTTATTGCGAATCTACTGCATTGCCTACCGCCGTTTCCTCATTCCCTTCTTCTTCCCAAGCCTTACAAACATCCACCCAATCCTCGGCGTTCGAATATTCAAATAATTCCGTGGTTGTAAGTTCTATTGCTGAGTTCGCACTGCCGCATGCCGGGAACAATGACTCAAAACGCTTCATTGATACATCAAGAAAAACATCTAGGTCGTTTGCAAGTCCAAATGGGCAAACTCCCCCGATTGCATGTCCGGTCTGTTCAAGCACCTCCTCAGGTGACAGCATTCGTGCCTTGTATCCGAACATCTGGCGAAACTTCTTATTATCCACTTTTGCATCCCCAGCTGCTACAACCAAAATCGCATTTTCACCTTCCCCCTTAAAAGAAAGAGTCTTAGCAATCCGAGCAGGGATGACGCCGATGGTTTCTGCTGCCTCACTCACCGTAGCACTTGATGTTTCGAACTCCATTACATCGCCTTCCCGGTCCCATTGTTTAAAATGGCTTTTGACACTCTCGATCGACATATTATATTCACTCCTTTGAAGTACATATAAAAATAATATCATCCTTCATTGCAATAAATCAAAATCCTTTTAGACTTTCACTGCATGATGAGTTATCATTTAAAAACCATTCTTTACAAATTGACGCAACAAGCATATATGGGCTACTATTAATCTTCGGGAAAAAGCCTAAACGTGGTTCGTAACCATCCCACGATAAAAAACTAGGGAGAGAATAAAATGAATGTTCGTACACTCGTGATAAACGGGTTATTGGCTGCCTTGTATGTGGCGGTCTCATTGGTGTTTAAACCAATCGCTTTTGAGATGTTCCAATTTCGAGTTCCGGAAATGTTGAATCATCTGATTGTATTCAATAAAAAGTATATCTACGGTATCGTCGGCGGAGTCTTCATATCGAATCTGCTCTTTTCACCGATGGTTCCGTATGATTTGATTTTTGGGGTGGGGCAATCCGTGCTCGCCTTATTGCTGGTCATTTTTGTATCGCGGTTCATAAAAAGCATTAAAGGGCGGATGATCGCAACGATTATCTTTTTCACATTCACCATGTTTTTGATTGCAATTGAACTGAACCTTGCCTTTGGCTTACCATTCTGGTTTAGCTGGATGACCACGGCTGTCGGTGAGTTCGTTGTCCTCTTGATTGGTGCGCCAATTATTTATGGAATGAACAAAAGAATTCAGTTTGAAAAGTGGCTTTAAAGGAATCTTCGCTTCGTAAACCCACTATAATGTAAAAGAGCTGTGTGCATCATGCGACAGCTCTTTTTTTCACCAATGAGCCTGAAAATGATAAACTATTAGTAAGAATGGTGGTGACCCTTTGAAAAAAGTCCTGACCTTAATCGGTCTTCTGGTAATCGCAATATTCATTTATTCTAATGCGGAATTGTTTACTTTGGTTTGGAAAAGTGATCTTGATTCAGTCATTAACATATTGAAGGAAAACCTTTTGCTCACTTTTTTCGTGACATTCGTATTGATGTTTATCCAGAATTCATTTACAATCATCCCTTTAATTTTGCTCCTTACTATCAATGTCACGATATTCGAGTTCATATATGGCTATCTATGGAGTTGGTTTACAAGTGTTGTTGCGTCCGGATTGATTTTTTATGCAGCAAGAAACTGGTTTCAGGAACCACTCTTAAAGAAGATGGGCGAAAAATGGCAAGAAACCGTTGTGGAGCATGGCTTTATGTACGTATTTACAGGGAGGATTTTCCCGCTTATCCCAACGAGTTTAATTAACTTGGCTGCTGGAGTCAGTACCGTCACTTTCAAGGATTTTTTATTTGCGACAGCACTGGGAAACCTTATATACTTTTTCTTTCTATCGCTAATCTCATATGGACTCCTATCTGTTGAAATGAACCTGTACACGGTAGCTGCACTCGCAATCCTCTTCTTACTATTTATCATTATCTATAAACGTTTAAAAAAGAAAAAAGCCCTAACCATCTTCAGGAAAAACAGGTGACCGCATTGGTCCCTGTTTTTTATTTATGATTCTGCATATATTTTTCTCCGATAGTTTGTTAAAATGTGTATGTAATTTTACCTTAGAAATGTCTTAAAATCAGGGAGAATCTCCATGTCCAAACGCTCCATCTTAGCAATATATATCCTTTCCGGGATTTTTACATTAGTCGTGTTCGACTATTTTTTAACTACAAATATCCACAACAAAGTGGTTTTCATTCAACTTCAAAGAGCGGAAGGCATTGTCTTTCTTTTATCAATAGGCTTGGTCCTATACCTTTATTTAGCTAAAAGGGAAGAATTCAAACAATTAAAAGAAGCGGAACAACGTCGGCGTACACTCATTAATTCAATGGTGGATTTCGTTAACTTCAAGGATGGTGAAGGCCGTTGGCTTGAATCCAATGCCTTCGGACTGCAATTATTTCAATTGGAGCATGTAGACTATAAGGGCAAAAAAGACAGCGAGCTCGCAGAATACACCGAATTTTATAAAGAGTCGTTGATCTACTGTGAAGTTTCCGATGAAGAAACATGGATTAAAGGGGAAATCACAAGGTGTGAGGAAATCATCCCTCTTCCCGATGGCAATCACAAAACCTTTGATACGATCAAAGTCCCATTGTTCTTTGAGGATGGTTCCCGAAAAGGCTTAGTCGTAATAGGCAGGGATATATCTCAAAGAGTTGTCGCAGAGAATCAATTATTCGATAGTGAACAACGCTATAAATCATTGTTTGAACACAACCCATATCCGATGCTCATGCTTGATTTAAACGGTATGATCACTACCGTAAACCCTAGGTTTGAAACGGTAACAGGGTTTCAACAAGAAGAAATCCATGGCGCCTCATTCATACAGTTGAACTTTTCAGAGGAGGATGAAGAACTGATCCGTACCTCTTGCCAATATGTCGTGGAAAACCATAAAGGGATCAAGAAAGGGAAAGATATTGAATTCCTTACGAAATACGGGAAGTCCATCTTGCTTTCCTGTACGTTTGTCCCGATGATGATTGGTGAGGAATTAGTCGGAATCATTACTTATGCTAAAGAGGTCACTCAAATACGAGAAACGGAAGCACGATTAAGAAGAACGGAAAAATTATCGATAGTCGGCGAACTTGCCGCCAGTGTAGCCCACGAAGTCCGTAACCCGTTAACTTCGTTAAAAGGATTCGTCCAGCTGCTTAAAAAGAACGATCATCCATTTGAACAATACTATACAATCATGTTAAGCGAATTGGACCGGATCAATCTTATTGTAAGCGAGTTACTCGTTCTGGCAAAACCACAGGAACTTCCATTCAGCAAACATCAAATCATCGGACTGATGAATGAAGTCAAGACCTTATTGAAACCGGAGGCAGACTCTTATCCAACCCAAATATCAATATCCGTAAAAAATGAAATCCCCCTGCTTTCATGTGAGGCAAACCAACTAAAGCAAGTATTCATAAACATGCTCAAAAATTCCATGGAAGCATCTGCCGATCACATTTGGATTGATTTCGAGCATATGGACAAAAACCTTTCCATTACCATCAAAGATAATGGCAGCGGAATAGAAAAAAATCGGTTAAAGCATCTTGGGGAACCTTTTTATTCTTCTAAAGAAAGAGGAACCGGTTTAGGATTGACAGTCAGTTGCCGAATCATTGAGGCACATCGGGGAAAGGTCCATTTTAACAGCGAGCTAAACCAAGGAACCGAAGTTCAAATCATTTTGCCCATATAAAGCGTAGGACAAGTGTTAGTACTTGTCCTTTTTTGCATGATCGAAAATAACTTTTGGTGCATTTAAAAAAGGGAAGTGAAGAACGCCTTGACCTTCCCCCAGAATGACCCCGCCGCTGCAGGCTCATTCCCATTCAACATCCCCTGCACGACTTTGTCATTCGATGGAACAGTCTCCGTTTTACCAGCTGTACTCATTTGCGTTGCCTCAACTTCTGTTTCATTTGTTTTGATATCGTCCACGGTTTCTTCTTCATCCATTTCCACATCCATATCCTTTTCGAAAACAATAACGTAAGTACGCCGGTTCCCATCTTTTGAAACCGTAACTGAAATGGCCGTCTTCGCTTTATCCTTGATCTTTACATTCCTACTGCTCTCACCTTCATATTCAACCGTGGCTCCACTAGCACTTGAAGCAGCATTCATTTCGACTGAGGTAATATCATTATCGACTTTGACATGATAGGTATGCTCATTCGAATCAAAAGGCTTGTTCCATACTCCAGTTGATACTGTCAGATTGTTCAAAAATGGCGGGGTTTTACCTTCTTCACCTAAAGAATCAGCAGATACTGCCTCCTCTACAGGAATTGATTTCGTTTTTTGTGTTGAAATGTTTTCATTCTGTTGTACCTTCGATACTTTGCTGCCATTGCTTGTTTTTACATTATTAAATGAATCAACAGGGGTGGAAGATGGTTTATCTCCTTTAGACGCGGATGGCTGAGTTTTATTCGCCCCAGTAATAGGTTCCTTTTGAACTGTATCCTCTTTAGATTCGGCATCCTTATCCTTCGATTCCGTTTTCTTAGCTGCAGCCCGTGTAATCGTTAGCGTATATGTTTTTTCATCCCCATTTTCTGCAGTAACGATAATCTTCACCATTGTCTTACCAATTCGAAGGGGTACCTTTACACCTCCACTCGTTGCAGCCGTTCCGTTCACCTTTACATTTGCAGCACTATCACTCAATGTCGGAGACAAAGTAATTGTCTTGATTTCATTCTCCACAGAAACATTATAAGCCGTCACTTTAGAATCAAAAGGTAACGAGCCGCTTGATAATCCAATCGAAGTTAAAAAGTTGTCATCACTTTCAAGTTTTTCAACCTTGACGGTATAGGTCATCGTTTCATTTATTCCATCGCTGACTGTGATCTTGAATGTATTGATGCCAGTTTGAAGAGCTAAGTCCTTGGCCTTCCCATTTGTCAGTTTGACACCATTCACGGATATGGTGGCATTCTCATTGATACTCTCAGCAAGCAAGGTGATCTTTTCAACTTCATTCGCCACTGTTGCACTATAGTCGAGTACATCTTCTGCAAATTTTTGATCCAATGCAATATCTTTTATTTCTAGCTTCGAAAGACTATTCACCGTTCGGGCATCTTCCTGAATGACGGCTGTCCCTTCCTCAGCGTATGCGGCAGGCATATAAAATGATGTTCCTATCCCCGCAAGAGAACAAACCAAGACCACCTTCACGCTTTTTTCTTTTAACCCCTTCTTTAGCAAAGCCTATCCCCCCTATAATTCCTGCAAACACGATAGGGCCATAGTAACAAAGAAACCTTAATTATTTCTTAATGGGCTGTTGCACTAACTATCCAACCCCTAATGATCAACAACATCATGCAAAGGAATTCCAAACCAATATTTCCTTTTGATTATTTACATGTCTATAATGTTGGGAGGTAGGCTATTCTATTCATATCGTTTTCCTTTTCTTTTGAATCTCAAACTGCCTTTAGATCATTCATTTAATTTCACTGTTTTTTCACATTTTGCTCTTATAATAATCTTACATAAGCTAATGAAAGGGTGATGGCACACCAAGATGAAGAATTATTTATGGGTGGTAGTAAGCTTATTCAGTTTGCTTTTATACCCGGCAATGGCTTCTGGTCACGCTACAGTAATAGGCTCTAACCCTAGCCCAAATGAAGCGATGGAAAATCTGCCTGAAAAGATCAGCATTCAATTCAGTGAGAATATACAACCAGCTTTCCATTCGCTTGAAGTATTCAGCCAGAATGGGGACAAAATTCAAATTCAAGACAGTAAAATTTCGGAACAAAGTGAAACAATACTGGAAGCTAAGTGGAAAGGCAAAATCGATGAAGGGATTTACTACATAAAATGGAGAGTGGTTTCGAGTGATGGCCACCCCATCGAAGGGACAATCCCCTTTCAATTCGGAAACTCGACCGCCCTATCAGATCAAGACATTTCTGAAGTGAACGCAGGATTTCCGAATTCCATCATCATTTTCCTGCAAAGTCTACAATACATAAGCTTCGCAGCTCTTTCAGGCGTCCTTTTTTTCCAATTATCTTTAACGAAGGATACCAACCTTTTTCAAGCTAGCAGGAGAGCACGTCTATACCTTTGGGTTTCATATGCAAGCTTGGCACTTTCCGTCTTCTGCAGTCTGCCTTTAAAAGTGACGATTGACGCTGGTGTAGGGTGGACGGATGCGTTTAATGTGACTTATATAAAAGAAGTATTGAATGCTACAAACTTCGGAAACATCTGGGTCATTGAAATTCTAATGTTGCTCCTTCTATTTTTAGCTATTTATTTCATGCTCGAGAACTCCTTGATTAAATCATTACCCATCTTTTCTTTTATCATTATAGCCATTTTGATGGTCTGTAAGGCATTCACAGGACATACAGCTGCTGTTCCTAATCACATTCTGGCTGTTGTAATGGATTTCCTCCACTTACTGTCCATGGCTTTATGGCTTGGCGGCCTTATGGCCTTATTGGTTATTTTGCCTGGGCTTGCCAATCGACAGGCAGTCCAAAAAGATAAGAAAACATTTTACTGGTCGATCATTCATAGGTTTTCCAGATGGGCGTTTTTATTTGTAATCATACTGATCATTAGCGGGATATATAGCAGCTTTCAACATGTACCGACTTTCCATTCATTGTTAAACACAACATATGGACAATTATTACTTGCGAAAATCGGTCTTATGTTAGTCATGATCGGTTTAGGAGCCTTTCATTTTTTCAGGGGGAAAACGCAAGCGAAAAAACTTGGTTTTAGTGTGGGAATGGAATTTGGTTTAGGGATCGTCGTACTCCTTGTTGCGGCTCTATTGACAAATGTCCAAACTGCGATGTCTTCCCCTGGGCCAATTGAGAAAACGGTAATGACGGAAGAAAAAAATGAGGTTACATTATTGGTGACTCCAAATGAAGTTGGGGACAATCTGATTCAAGTTGATTTATCCAATGAAGACAAGCCAATTGCTGAAATAGAACAGCTTACAATCACGATGCAGCCAATCGATACGCCTGGCGGTGAACTAAAGCTGCAAATGCAAGAAAAAACTACAGGTACATTTACATCAAAGTCTTTATTAACCATGCCAGGAAAATGGAAAATCAATATTCACGGATTAACTGAAAGCCTCGATTCAATCAATGCTGATTTTACAATTTTCATAGGAAATTCATAACAGAAGGGATTTTATAAAAATGAAAAACTTTTCAAAGCTACTGATCTCTACATTTGCTGCATTATTCATTTTCTCCGGTTCGGCGTATGCACACGTTACAGTCAAGCCTAGTTCATCTGCCCCTGAAGCGTGGGAAACTTATACAATTAAAGTGCCCGTTGAAAAAGAAACGGCCACAACAAAAGTGACCTTAAAAATACCTGAAGGGGTTACTTTTGAAAGCTATCAGCCTGTACCAGGATGGAAAGTAACCACCGAAGACAAAAATGGGCATGTTAAAACGGTAACTTGGACTGCAACGGATGAAGGAATTGCAGCTGGACAGTTCCAGCAATTCTCATTCGTTGCCCAAAACCCTAAAGAAGAAACGAATGTGGCCTGGGATGCATTTCAATATTACGAAGATGGTGAAATTGTTGAATGGAGCGGTGACGAAGGCTCAGATCTACCGCATTCTGTAACGGAAATTTCACTAGCTCCTAAGGCTGATGCAGAATCTACGGACCATGGTCACAAAGATGAAGCTGATACGGATAATACCAAGGCAACTGACAATTCAAAGGATACGGTACAGACAGAAGATGATAGCAATGAAACGCTGATCATCACCCTTTCTGTCATATCACTAATACTCTCCATTGTAGCGCTTTTTGCGGCTCTAAGGAAAAAATAATCATTAAGGAAGGTGTCCCAAATTTCTTGGGACACCTTTTTTCACTTCTACTATTCCATAACCATCGTTTTACTCGGGAACTAGAAGGTTTTCTGTGAAACCTTAATGGATTGATTAACCCTTTGTTCCGCTATAGTTAAGTTAAGCAGTCCATTCCCTTGTGCTTTTTTGCTTATTCCGAGATCTTCCGTACTTTTCACTAGCTGTGCATATAATTCCGCTTCAGTTAGCGTGCGGCCAAACTCCTTTTCAGCAATCACTTTCAAGAGAGCTGCTGCACCGCTTACATGAGGCGTAGCCATTGACGTTCCGCTCAGCCTAGCATATTTATTTCCTGGATACGTAGAGAGAATATCAACCCCTGGCGCCACCAAGTCTATTTCATCATTTGTATTTGAAAAATCCGCTAAATTTCTGCTTAAATCCACAGCACCGACTTCCACCACTTCTGGATATGCACCCGGATAATCCAATTCGTCCGTTTCATGACGCCCATCCCCGCTATTTCCAGCTGCGCAGACAACTAGGATATCTTCCTGAAGCGCTCTTTGAATGAGCTTATGTTCTGCTTCATCCGCAGGACCTCCAAGTGAAAGTGAAATAACTGAAACCTTTTCCTCATTCGGTCCCCGCCAATTGATCGCATACTCTAAAGCTCCATTGATCCAATTAATATCACCTTGACCTTGGCCATTTAAGGCCTTTAACGCTAATATGCTCGCTTTCGGGGCCACTCCCACTACACCAACACTATTAATGGCCGCCAAAACCGTACCGCTCACATGTGTTCCATGCCCGTTATCATCTTGATAATCACCGGTATTGGTAAAATCCTTCCCACCAATGATTCTTTCTTTGAGGTCTGGATGTCCCTTATCAATACCTGTATCGATGACGGCAACTACCACGCCCTCACCATGATTGCTTTTTTCCCAGATTGCCGGGGCTTTCACAAGCTCGACACCCTCAGGAATCCTTTCTTTCACAGTCTCCATTACTTCAAGAACTTTGTACGGTATTAATCTTTTTTCTCTTGTCATTTGATTACCCCTTCCTTCGTTCAAAGTTAAACTGCCATCATTGTAGGGATTTTCATCCCGTCTGGCTGCCGTCTACCGTTGAAAGAGATGAGATCAAAAAACTCTTCTCCCTTATATATACCAGATTTTTGAAAATAATAAATAAGTTTTCGGAAAATTCCGTCTAAATGACTACTTTTTATTTCTTTTACTGCTATTATCTGGTACTCTCATTATAGAACAAACGTTCGTAAAACACCATGTTTTTTTTATTTATTACACAATTCGTTTTCAACCGTTACGATTTTCAAAAAAAAAAGAAGTGACTCCTAATCGAGTCAACTTCTATGAATGATCAAGCTGCGCCGCAGCATTTTTTGTATTTTTTTCCGCTTCCGCATGGACATGGTTCATTCCTGCCAATGACCGGCTCCGTATGAACATGAGGCATTTTAGCTGCCTTTGCACTTTCCATGATGATTTGCGTGCCTTTTTCCTTCATTTGCTGATATCGCTGTTTAAATAAATCCATTACGTCTTTACTGTATTTTAACGTGTCCTCCGCAATATCCATTGCCTTTTGCTTGGAAATATTATAATCCTCTAGGGTAAATTGATTATCCCCGAAAGAAACCCTCACTCCAAAATGCTGTCCTGCCTGTTTATTGGACTTGCTCTCCTCAACGAATTCAAGGTATACTTCCTGGCAATCACATGTCTGATGCATGCAATAGTAATCATATATCCAATACGTTTTGTCTTCGTACTTACTCTTTAAAGCAATTCCATCCTCAACGCCAAAAACATCCAAATACTTTATCGCTTTTCCATCAAGTATCTCAAATGGATCAATCGTTCTCATCTATAGACACATCCTAATTCATCAAAATTTATTCTTCCTATGTATTGTACAACCTAAATCCTCAATCGTCACTTGAAACGAAGCGTGACTAGGATAAGTCCCTTTTTGGTAAAAGGATTAAAACAATCCAATAAAAAACAGCTGCAACAGTGTGTTTGCACTGATGCAGCTGCCCCCTTTATCCATCATCCGATCCATGTGGTCAATTCATCAATCGGTGTTTTCTTAGCAGGCTTCGGCTCCATGTCAGGGTAGCCCAAGTAAATGAATGCCAGTATTTCTCCTTTTGAGGATAAATTGAAAAATTCCCGGACCTTTTCATGATAAGTTATTTTTCCCGTTCTCCACACTGCCCCCAGCCCTAAGGAATGTGCAGCAAGAAGCATATTTTGGATAGCACTGTTCACTGCCGCATATTCTTCGGTTTCGAGGACATTATTCTTATCACTAGGCTCTATGCCCACGGCGATGATGACCGGAGCCCTAAGGGGATTCTTTTTTTGCCTTTCAAGCTTACTTATTAAATTTTCCGGAGTATCATCCGCGTTTTCAATTCGCGTTATTTCTTCGAATACCTGCCCAAGTTTATTTCTTCCATCTCCAGTCAAAACAAAAAAACGCCAAGGCTCCGTCCGATGATGATTAGGTGCATATGTTCCAGCTTCAATAATTTGCTCAATCATTTCTTTAGGTACCGGATCTTGCTTAACGATCCCAATGCTTCTTCTCGTTTTTATAGCTTCGATAGTTTCCATATTATCTCCCCTTATCCCTTAATCTCCAATAGTTTTTGTTTCAGCTCATTTTCCATGGACGCCAATTCCTGTTCGGCATGTCGGCGTTTATGCCTGCCCTCCTCTTGGATCCGCATGGTTTCTTCAAGTGTAGAAATCAAGTTAGCTTGGGTATTCTTTAGAGTTTCAATATCGACAATTCCCCGCTCATTTTCTTTAGCCGTTTCAATGGTATTTGTTTTGAGCATTTCAGAGTTCTTCAATAACAAATCATTCGTGGTTTTGGAAACCTGCTTTTGCGCTTCTACAGCATGACGCTGCCTGATTAGGGTCAATGCAATCGCAACCTGATTTTTCCAAAGTGGAATCGCCGTCATGATCGAAGATTGTATTTTTTCGACTAGCGCCTGATTCGTGTTTTGGATCAGCCTGATTTGCGGTGCGCTTTGAATCGTGATTTCACGACTCAATTTCAAGTCATGCAGCCTTTTATCCAACCGTTCAGCAAATTGGCGCATATCATTGACTTCTTGAAACTGCATTTGATCATTGCTCAATTCCGCAGATTTCTTTAGCTCAGGAATCGTTTTCTCATGAATTTCTTCGAGTTTAATTTCCCCCGCCGCAATATAGACATTCAACGCCTGGAAATATTCCTTATTCGTTTCATATAGCTTTTCAAGGATTACGATATCCGATAACAAGATATTCTTACTCCGATCGAGCTTCACACTGATGCGATCAATCTGGGCACCCGTTTTTTGATACTTGGAAAGCGCTTCCTGTACAGTTCCCGAGAGCTTCCCGAACATCCGCGCAAAAAATGAGGGCTTATCCGGTTTAAGCTCATCAGGGCTCAGCTCGTTTAACTTCTTCATTAAATCACTGATAATGTCGCCTACTTCACCAACATCTTTTTTCTGTACATGCTCAAGCATCGAATTCGAAAAAGTCAGGAGCTTTGATTGGGCGGGTGTACCATAGGATATCATCGCTTGATGATTCGTTGGGTCAATTTGTTCAGCAAGCTGATAAGCCTTGGCCCGGTTCTCTTCTGGAATGACATCAATCAGTTTAACCGGCTTCGCTTCCTTGGGAGACGCTTTCTCCAGCTCCTGCACCTCATTAAAGGGATTGGCTAAAAGATCATCCATCAAATTGGCATTATTCGTTTTATTCAACAGGTTTGGATCATTGTTATTCATTTTAACCTCCTGCTTTCATCAATTACTTGTGACTCTTTTTTAGTTTTAATCGATTGCTTTGCAACGTCCAATTCGAAGTTAAGGTGATCGATATCATCGGCAATCACTTTGTATAAATCTTTTTCTATCGTTTTAGTGAGTTCCTTTAAGGTTTTGCGGGTTTCTGTTAAAGATAGTTCGAGTTCCTTATTCTTTCTTGGCTGCTGTGATAAAAAAACATATTTCTCCGCAAGCTCCGTGGCAGAATCCAGATGCGAATAATAAAATTGTTCCGCCTGGTAAAATCGCTTCGGTTCTTTTTTAGTCAGACTATATATTTTTCTGATCATTTTAATCATATCCTTCCTCTGTTTAAAAGAAGAGATATGTCTGACCGAGATTAGCGCCTTTTGCACTCGCCATATTTTCGGTTTTGCTTCACTTAAATTTTTCTTTATATATTGATATTCTTTTCTCGTCAATTCATGTTTTTTGAGGAAGCGCGAGGAAAAATAAACGGAACTTAGCCAGTATGCAAGCGTCCCTCCCGCTAAGGAAATGGCAACAGACAAAACAAACGGTTGATTCAATACAAAATAGCTAATTAGCCAAACTGGTAAAACCGTTGGAAATCCAATCAATATCGGAACAAAACCAGCTAGAAATCGATTCATGATCATTACACTCCTGACTTACACTCTTTTCTATATATACGGATTATCCTTTTGATTGGTTTCATGATAAAAAAAGATTTTCTCTTACCCTAAACGATATAGGAACAGGATGATTTCTGCAAATTTATTGAAATTTTTCTTTAAAAAACATACCTCGTGATTCGCTCATATGGGCTATCGCCTAGTCACTTATCTGGAACTTACATAAGTTATAACGTACCATCCCGATTTTAAAAGGAGAGTTGACTATGAATTCATACGGATTTTATCCTTTTCCACAACAAAATGGAAATCACCAGTACATTCAACCTAATTACAACCCATATTTCCAACAACCGGAACGATTTGATTATGTCCCGCAGCAGGATTGGGATTATCAGAGAGATTGGGATTATCAGCAAGTTCAAGAAAATTCATACACCCAAGTGTCCGACCCGTTAGATATAGATAGACAACAGCCGCAAACTCAGCAACTTGAAAGAAGAGTCCGGGAACTTGAACGTCAAAACGAGCGTCAATCGAGGGAACTCACTCGGCAGAACCAAGAAATTACAAGGATAAATCGAGAAGTGAACCGTGTAAACCAGGAAATAACCAGACTGAATCAAAATGATCAACGCCATACGAATAGGCTGAATCGACTAAATCAAAGACTTCGTGCCGTTGAACGAAACCTAAACATCCCCTTCACCGCAACAGATGATGGCTTTTAATAAAAAAGCAGGAGCTCATTATGAGCCCTGCTTTTTTATCTGCTTTGCTGTTTGTGCGTTCTCTTGAGTTTCGGCTGTTTACTCGTGAATTGGGAGCATTTACTCGTGAGTTTGTGCTTTCCTCATTAGTTTCGGCTATTTACTCGTGAGTTTCGTGCATTTACTCGTGAGTTTCGGCCGTTTACTCGTGAGTTTTGTGCATTTACTCGTGAGTTTGTGTCTGCCTCATTAGTTTCGGCTGTTTACTCGTGAGTTTCGTGCATTTACTCGTGAATTTCGTCCGTTTACTCGTGAATTTCGGCCGTTTACTCGTGAGTTTTGTGCATTTACTCGTGAGTTTTGGCCGTTTACTCGTGAGTTTCGTGCATTTACTCGTGAGTTTCGGCTATTTACTCGTGAATTTGTGCCTTCCTCATTAGTTTCGGCTATTTACTCGTGAGTTTTGTGCATTTACTCGTGAGTTTCGGCTGTTTACTCGTGAGTTTCGGCTGTTTACTCGTGAATTTGTGCTTTCCTCATGGAGCAAATACTTGATAATCAGTACTGTACAAGAAAATTAATCAAACGATTGATTAATTTCGAGCATTGGATTCCGCTTTGTGCAGCTTTCCATATCATGTAGGGCTAGCTCAGCTGTTGGCCGTTCCTGGTAACCTTTGCAACATCATGACAGATGCGCCCAATAAAATTAGAATCGGAGTCAGCTACATCCCTGCGGCGTTTAACTAACGTGTTTCTTATAAAAAACACACCCAAGCTAGAACTTCCCTTTAGAATCTTCATCTTCTATTTCATAATAGCCGTCATAACTAGCTTCATCATAGCCGTCAAACTGATAAACACCTTTTGGCACAATTCCGTATTTAACGGCTAACTCCATTAAATTCATTCCTATTTCTTCTTGAATTTCATCCATTTCATCTTCGGGAATGTTTACTAAGCTTACGCCTTCACCAGAGTTAATTTTCAAGTCCGCCATTTCCAGCTTATCTTTCAGTTTCGTTTTAGCATCCAACTTGACCGTGACCATACCTGAGTCCACATCTTCTATCCCAAGCTTCAATTCGACTTTCTCGTAGGAATAGTCCTTCTTTAAGTTAAGATCACTCGTTTGTTTCATTGTCCCTTTAAAAGAGGATGGCAAATCAGAGATATGGCCACTGACGAAATTTATATTGAAATTCCTTTTGATTTTCTGCTTATCTCCGTTTTCTCCTTCAATATCACTAATCATCGAAAGTTTGATTTCCTCATGTTCCCCATACTCTTCAAATTCAAGGAAAGCCTTAAGATTCTCAATCCGTGTATCTTTTTTATAAGCCACATCATTCGTAACCAGGAACATAAGCTTTGATTCCTCATCTTTTTCAGGAGCTAGTGCCACGCTGAATTCTTTGAAAGCTTGATTGTTGCCATATGGAACGTTTTTGCTTTTCATTTCCACGTTGACTTGGTTATGGTTACTTCCAAAAGCCGTCGTTACTTTACGGTCGATGACTTGCTCATCTTTATCGATAAGCAATGTGGAAGAAAATCCTTTAGGAAAACTATTATCCTTGATTTCATTTTTTACATGTTTTAAACCATCGACCAATTGCCGTTTTATTTCTTTAGTATCAGAACTCCTAGCTTCATCTGTCATTGTGCCGGTGTTTGATACTTTTTGTACCCTAGTAACTATCATGCTATGAAGCTTTACATCTTTAATTAAATGGTCCAAAAAATCATTTACAAGCTTTTTAGTTTCGGAAGAAGATAGTTTAAGTGTCAGTTCCCTTACTTTCCTCGTTTCGCCTTCATGTTTATAATCCAGGCCTTTTTTCAGCTTGAAGTTTTTTTCTTTCAACCGGTCCAACATAAATGCCCCATATCGTTTTTGGATGTATTCCTGTTCTATCTCCGTTAATTTCAAGTCTTGCCATTCAAGGTCAGATACTTCCAACGTTTCAGGGCCAGCATATGATGGGTTTAACATCCGCAGAAACTCACCATATTCGTTTAAATTTAGATAGAAGAATTTTTCATATAACTTTGGCACCTTCATACCCAGTCGCCCCTTAGTTTGGAACATTTCTACATCCATTGCCTTTTCCTTATCAACATTCAAGGCTAATTTGTAATAACCTTGATTGCTTATTGGATCCTGTTCAGCTTTGGCAGTGAACGATGCTTGGGTCAATAATTCTTGAACCATCTCTATGTCTGGATCATTCGTTAATGAATCCATTTTGACATTTCCGCTTAGCGTCACCTCTGAACTTGAAGGTTCCTTCTTCATTCTCTCTTGAAATTCCATTGTATCGCCAAACTTATCGTCCCATCCTTCTTTGGCATTCTTGTACGTTTTATATTCAGAAAGAAGATACAGCTCTTTCGGGGTTTTATGAAGAATAATAGCTGATGCACTGAAAATCATGATAAAGGCCAATATTGCTGTAATGATTAACGTTTTTTTCTTAAAATGCTTTTTAGAAGACTTTTCCTCTTCAGTTATTTCACCAACTATAGGCGCACCACAGAATGTGCAAAATCGAGAACTCTCGCTAACAGGATGCGCGCATGATTTACATTTTTTCATTTTTTATGTCGCTCTCCCTTTTCTTACTCATTACAATATATAAGCCTACAATTTATGTTCCATTTATCGGATTATGCAGAAATAATAAGTACTTCAGACCTTCTCTTAGGCGCATTTGAATGTCCTTTTCTCAATTTCTCACCTCAAATCGATTCTCTGATATTTTTGATTACTAATATAGAGTAAGCTTTCCCTTCACCCACTGTATAAGTATGTAAAAACTTCATGAGATAGTATCATTAACACTCCTTAAATAAAGGGAACACCCTTCTTCCCTTTAGCATCGTTTGAATGTCGGCTATTCCAAGAATGGTCCGAGGCAAAACAAAAAAGAACGGGAGCCATACTTGCGCTCCCATTCTTTCAAATTCACAACATTATTTGATTCAACTTTTCATTTCTAGATTCTTGTTCTTCCTTGGAGGACAAGTCATACTTCTTTAACAGATGAAAAAGTTCATTCAACATTTCCTGTGAATGCTCATTTTCTAAAAAAAGATTAATTGATTGACCCAATTCCGTTGGTAAAAATGCCTTTTGACTCTCAAACTTCAGCCTGACATCTTGCTGTGAATGATTAAGATTGCATGTACCCATTTATACTCCACCTCTTACTTAACTTTGCCATTAGTATATATATATGTCCTTATCTTTTCAATTCTTCATCCTGCTTATAATAGTCTTCTACTTTAATGAACTCCGGCGATGTATGTGTGGCCATGATGCCGTGATAACTGATGTCCAATCCAAGTTCTTCTTCTTCATCAGTCGATCTTATAGGCACCCAAATGTTCATAACTTTAAACACGATCCATGTCAATGAAAAGCCCCAAATGCACAGCACTATTAATCCTAACAATTGAACCCCAAGCAAATGCCATCCCCCGCCTGTAAACAAACCGTCTTCCGAGGAGAAAAGCCCTACCGCTATCGTACCCCACATGCCGGATACCGCATGAACAGGAAAGGCACCCACCGGATCATCGATCTTCCTTGATTCCAACCAATTTGTCGCAGCCAACATGAGCATTCCAGATACTGCTCCAATCAGGATTGCCACCAGATCACTGACGAATGCACAACCTGCCGTAATCCCGACAAGGCCTGCAAGTGAGCCATTGATGACGGAAGGGGCATCCGAGCGTCCATACCTAAACAGTGTATAAAGCATTGTCGCAGCTCCCCCTGATGCCGCTGAGAGCATCGTGACAATGGCAATATGGCCAATCCGTCCGTCTGTAGCCTGCAAAGTGCTTCCTGCATTAAACCCAAACCAGCCAAACCATAGGAGGAATGCCCCAACAGATGCCAACGGGAGATTACTTGGTAACGAAATGGAACTAGTGCCTCGTGAAGTGAATTTACCTGCTCTCGGCCCAATGACAATGGCAGCTGCGAGTGCCGAAAATCCGCCTAGCGCATGAATGACCGCAGAGCCTGCGAAGTCCTGCATGCCCAGCTCACTTAACCAGCCTCCCCCCCATACCCAGTGACCGGCAATCGGATAGATGAATGCCGTCATCATTACGACAAAAATAAGATAGGCACGAAAATTAATCCGTTCCGCAACGGCTCCGGAAACAATGGAAATGACAGCAATGACGAATGCCCCTTGAAATAACCAAAATGCATCTATGGAAATCGTAAGGTCGATGTGCGACAGGTTACCTTTCAGCAGAAAGCCGCTTGCTCCGATAGTGCCAAATATATCCGTTCCATACATTAAGCCAAAACCAACGACAAAATAACAAAGCGTCCCAATCGTGATATCAGCAAAAACCTTCATGATGATGTTCACATTATTCTTTGTACGAACGAACCCTGCCTCCAATAAGGCAAACCCGCCCTCCATCAATAGGATCATGGCTGCTGTCAGGACAACCCAAATTGTATCCAAGCCAGCGTTTAACGTTTCGATTGTCATCTTGGTAGTCCATCCTCTCTCTGCCAGGCCATTATCTCTTTAATGATGTCTGATGGTAAATTCATTTTTCGTTTTTCCGGTTCTGCTTCAAGTAAAATGATCACCTCATTTAATAAAGCGACCTTACGTTTAATCTTCTCGATTTTTTTATATCTATCTTTAACATTCACCAACTGCTCCACGGCCTGGTGATGACTTGGAGCACGCCCTGTAAAAAAACGTTTAAACGGTGATAGAGATTGATACCATGCTTCCTCAGCACTTCGTTTCTGCTCGTACTTATGAATTTTGTTTTTGATCGATTCAATTTCCGACTCTTGTTTGCTTTTAAGGAATAGCAATCCTTTTATCAATTCTAAAGATGAAATTTCAAAAACAACTCTATTATACAAATCATCCACAATCATCATATGTCATATCACCTCACGCGATCACGTTATATTTTCTCTAATTATATGCATAATTCTGAATTCAGTCAATATTTACACATAAACAAAAACGTAACGAATGAATCGTATTTAATGGAAGTCACCAATGCCTTCCTACCTGTTTTTTCTTCATTAATCAAACGTTTGATTAATGGAGAGATAGATCAAATTTACAACTTCAATTATCCAGATAAAATTTGGAAGGTATATATAATCATTTTTTCCTTATTCTAAAAAGGCAGTTACAAACAAGGAGGTACCCTTCATGACAGTAATCAATGATGTCAAAACAACTTTAGCGGGACTCAAAAGTGCTCAAGCAAGCTTTGAAACCTTTGCACTTTCCACAGATAATGAGCAAGCCAAACAACTTTATCAACAAGCTGCCCAACAAACACAAACGATTGTAGACAGCATCACCCCTCGCATTAATGAGATACAAAGTGAGGAACCCCAATATAAACAATGATTATTCATATAAAAAAGGTTGGTTGAGGACAACCAACCTTTTTTATATCTTTAATTCATCTATAAGGAGACGATATCTTGCCCTATAAGTTAAAATGTTACATTCCCATTTTTTCTCTTATCATCGTTTTGCTTATAACTGGATGTTCGCCAAACTCAAGTCAAATCGACAACAAGGATCAGGACTTGAAAATAAGAAAGGTACATACCAATAATCCCATTGACCAATCAGTGGCCAATCAAGCTAAAGATACGCTATCGAATGCGGACGGAGTCACGAAGGTAAAAGCTGTGAATTCCAATAAGGAATTGCTGGTGGCCCTTAAGGTGGATAACTTCAATCGCCTTCGCTTAAAAAAGATTGAAAAGAAAGCGCAAACCGAATTGGAAAATACGTTTCCCCATTATAAAATACTGGTCTCGACAGATCAAAAGATGTTTATAGAACTTGATCAACTCGAGCAAAAAGTGGAAACGGATCATACCAAGGTTGAATCTTTAGAAAAAGATTTCAAAAGACTCAAAGCCTTGTTGAATGAAAAAACGTAACAAATGGAAGAAGTGATAAGAAGATGTTAAATAACAAAAAGAAAAAGCTGACACCTGTCCAACAGGAATATCAGCAGCTTCAAACCCAATTGGAAACCAAAAGACCTGTACTGCTAAATTGCTTAAAAGCTTTTATGACAGGCGGCATAATTTGCTTATTGGGTCAATGCATTTCAAATTTTTATATCCGTTACTTCGACTTCACGGACCAGACAGCTGGAAATCCAACGGCTGGTACCTTAATATTCATCGCCATGCTCCTCACAGGATTTGGAGTGTATGACCGAATTGCCCAATTTGGAGGGGCAGGTTCTGCTGTGCCGCTGACAGGATTCGGGAACGCGGTTATATCGGCAGCCATTGAACACCGAACAGAAGGTTTCGTTTTAGGAGTCGGTGGCAACATATTTAAATTGGCTGGTTCCGTTATTTTATTCGGCGTATTTTCTGCATTTATCGTAGCACTGGTAAAAACAATACTCATACAATGGGGTGGTTTATAATGCTTACCGGGCATCGCACATGGGTGTTTGACCAAAAGCCTGTCATCATCTCCACAGGAACTGTGGGTGGACCATTTGAAGCAAACGGATTGCTCGCTGATGATTTCGATCTCCTTCATTCCGATTTATGGATAAATCAAGATACCTATGAAAAAGCACATAAAGTTTTATTGGAAGAAGCTTGTACAAAAGCAATCGAAAAGGCTGGCCTTCAGAAAGAACAGATTCAATTTTTCCTTGGGGGCGACCTTATCAATCAAATAACCCCTACAAGTTTTGCCTGCCGAACGCTGGGTACTCCTTATCTTGGCTTATTTGGAGCTTGCTCTACCTCCATGGAAGGACTTGCTCTAGGTGCATACCTTGTCAATACCAAAGGGGCAGATTACTTATTGACAGGTGCATCAAGTCATAACGCAGCCGTTGAAAAGCAATTTCGTTACCCAACTGAATACGGCGGGCAAAAACCTCCAACTGCCCAATGGACCGTTACGGGGGCCGGCGTGGCCTTATTAAGCCATGCAGGGGCTGGCCCAAGGGTCACTTCAGCTACAATAGGCCGTGTAATCGATATGGGATTGACCGACCCTTTCAATATGGGCGGTGCCATGGCCCCGGCCGCTGTTGATACGATTGAAGCCCATTTAAGAGAACGGAACCTCGACCCCTCCTATTATGATTTAATTGTAACTGGGGATTTAGGAAAGATCGGACATGAAGTTTCATTGGAATTATTAAAAAAGCACGGTACTCCAGTTAAGGAAGAGCAGTATAGGGATTGCGGATTAATGATATACCGGGATGGGCAACCTGTCCTATCAGGAGCAAGCGGTGCCGGATGTTCGGCAACCGTCGTTTACGGTCATTTATTAAACCGCATGAAAAAGGGAGAAATCAAACGAATGCTTGTCGTAGCTACCGGTGCCTTGTTATCTCCTCTATCCTTTCAACAAAGTGAAACGATTCCATGTATTGCCCATGCCGTATCGATTGAATATGGCGGCGAGCCCCAACCATGATCTACTTTTGGGCTTTTGTTGTCGGGGGCACAATTTGTGTAATCGGGCAGATCATGTTTGACGTATTCAAACTCACGCCTGCTCATACTTTATGTACCTTTGTTGTTGCGGGAGCACTGTTGGATGGTTTTGGTTTATATGAACCATTCATTGATTTTGCAGGTGCAGGAGCAACGGTACCCATTACGAGTTTCGGAAATTCCCTTGTACACGGAGCGTTGGCAGAAGGGGAAAAGCATGGATTGATCGGTGTTATTTCAGGCATGTTCGAAGTGACCAGTGCCGGGATTTCAGCGGCGATCATTTTTGGAATGATAGGAGCCATTATTTTTAAACCTAAAGGATAAGGAGGATGCAGCATGACGATAGCTTCTGAAGTGAAACAATGTGTCTCTAGCCTTAAAGGAGTTGAAGCAGGTTTATCCAGCTTAGCACTTCGGACCCAAGACGATGAATCGAAACGCATCTTGCATGAAACGATGCTGGAGGTGAATGAAGTGATGAAGGAAGTACAAAAGCGAGTGGGTGAGTTAGAACGGGAAGAACCACAATATAAAGGTTTCTAATAACAAAATGACTATGCAGGAGGTGTGAAGTAATGCCGGGTTGGTTAGAAATTATTTTGCGTTCACTATTCTTTTTAATCGTTCTTTTTGTAATCACGAAAGTGTTAGGTAAAAAACAATTATCTCAGCTCTCCTTTTTTGAATATGTAACGGGGATAACCATTGGTAATGTTGGGGCCGAATTAGCTACGAAGGTCGAAGGAAATGTTATACATGGAGTACTGTCCATCCTCGTCTTTGCCTTAGCACCCTTCATTGCAGGTTCTATATCTTTAAAAAGTAAAACGTTCCGTGACCTTGTGGAAGGAAAAGCATCGGTTTTCATCAAAGATGGCAAAGTCATGGAAGACAATTTAAAAAAAGAGAAATATACCATTGATGAATTGTTGGCATTACTCCGAAAAAAGGATGTCTTCGATATCTCAGAAGTCGAGTTTGCCTTATTGGAAGCGAACGGGGATTTTTCCGTAATGCTAAAAAAGCAAAATCAACCCTTAACAGCTAAGGACATTAACTTGGCAGTTGCTGCAGTCAAGGAACCACAAACTATCATTATGGACGGCAGCATACTTGATGAACCACTTTCCACGATTGGACTGAACCGAAATTGGCTTCATACTGAACTGGATAAGTTGGGTGTAACCCTCGAGAATGTTTTTCTTGCTCAAGCGAATTCAAACGGTGAATTAACTGTGGACCTTTTTGATGATAAACTTAAAGTGCCTTCTCCTCAAGAAAAGCCTTTAATGCTAGCAACCTTGAAAAAATGCCAAGCAGACCTAGAGTTGTTTGCCCTTGGAACTGAATCAAAGGAAGCTAAAGAAATGTATAGTAAAAATAGTGAAAAACTGCAAAAGGCAATAGATGATGTAGCCCATATCTTGAAAAACTGATGACCGTGAATTCAACCCTTCACTTTCATAACCGAAGTGATCAGTCCAATGATGAAGATCGTCACACATGAAAAAAGGAAAATTTCCATACCCAATGTGAAGGCAGCGGCTGAAATGATTAGTGTATCTATAATAATAATGGCTAAAGCAATATCTAATGTCGAAGATTTGGAAATAATTTTGGCTAACATATCCGTTCCCCCGCTGCTTGTCTCATATCGAAGCATGAGCCCTATGCCCATTCCTATGATCGCCCCACCAATCAAGGAACTAGTCAGTATCGAAATGGAGAAGACCTTTTTCAATGGACTTAGCCAATCCATAAAAAGGGATGTCAAAAGTAACCCGTGGATGCTGCTATAGAAAAAAGGACGTTCATAGTACCAGGCATATAAAAATATAGGAACACTAAGAATTAACATGGATAGCCCCGTTTGAAAATCAAAGAAATAATGAAGGATGAGTGCAATTCCAATAACGCCGCCATCTATTAAATGATGAGGAACTAAAAAAGCATTGATTCCAATACCCACCAAAAAACTACCAACAATTACAGCCACCGCTTTTTGAAAATTAATAAAATCACCTTACCTCCCATTCCATTTTCTATAATATATGTCCAAGTTGGAGCATCAAGAATATGCATGCAAAAAAAAATTCGCAATGACCCTTACCACTATTCTTCGGCTAAACCACCCAAAAAAGGGAACACAAAGATTTTGCTCATTTCCTTTTCAACAAAAAAAGAACCCGGTCTAATGACCTGAGTTCTTTCACATTATTTTAACTCTAATAACACTACATTTTCAACATGTGTCGTCATCGGGAACATATCAACAGGTTGAATATCAACGGCCTTATATCCGCCTTCTTCCAAGATATGAAGATCACGCGCCAGAGTGCCTGGGTTGCATGACACATATACGACTTTGTTCGGTTTCATCTCGATGATTGTGTTCAGAAGGGATTCTTCACAACCTTTACGAGGTGGGTCGACGACGATGACATCTGCCGTGTTGCCCTTTTGATACCATTCGGCAATAACGTTACCTGCATCGCCAACGATGAATTCTGCATTTGAGATTTCATTCAATTCAGCATTGCGGCGTGCGTCCTCGATCGCCTCTGACACCACTTCGACACCGATGACTTTTTTCGCTTTTCCAGCTAGGAATAAAGAAATGGTACCAATGCCGCAATAAGCATCTATTACCGTCTCTTCACCCGTAAGCCCTGCATAATCAAGGGCTTTATCATAAAGGACCTTCGTTTGGTCTGGATTGATTTGATAAAAGGATTTTGCAGAAATGGCAAATTTCACATCACCGATCATATCATGGATCACTTCGTCGCCCCATAGGATTGTCATGTTATCACCTAAGATAACATTCGTTTTCTTGGAATTCACATTTTGAACGATGGATTTCACTTGTGGAAGACGTTCAGCGATTTCCTTCACGATAGTTTCGATGAAAGGGATACTATTTGTTCTTGTAACGAGAACAATCATTAATTCGCCTGTTTGCTTGCCATAACGGGCCATGATGTGGCGCAATACACCTTTATGAGATTCCTCATTGTAAGCAGGAATACCAAGTTTACTGAAAATCTCTTTCACAACCTGAACGGCTTCACTGATCACTTCGTTTTGGATAATGCTTTCTTTCGTTTCAACGATTTCATGTGTCCGCGGTTTAAAGAATCCCGCTATTAGCTTGCCATCCTTTTCGCCAACAGGTACTTGAGCTTTATTGCGATAATGAGTTGGATTCTCCATCCCTATGATCGGGTGAACCTTCACATCCTCAAGTTTTCCGATGCGCGTCATCACTTCACGTACTTGCTTTTCCTTGAATTCCAACTGTCCTTCATAACTCATATGCTGCAGCTGACAACCACCGTATTTATGGAAATCTTCAGTGGTGACCTCAACACGGTATGGACTATTTTCTATAATTTCCATTAACCGTCCGAAGCCATAACCTTTATTTGCCTTCATCACTTTTATTTTTGCCTTTTCACCAGGAAGGGCGTTCTGTACAAAGATCGGGTAGCCATCAACTTTAGCCACTCCAGCTCCTTCATGTGTTAAATCTTCGAATAAAACCTCTATAATATCATTCTTAGCAACAGGTGCTGTTTTTTTCATATCATCTTCTCTTTTCTTTTTTATGCTAGCCTGTATTTTACCACAATAGGAGCCTTGCCACAAAACGACTCACCAATTTACCTTTGTTTTCATAAAATATAGTGGAAGGAATTACGGATTTTTCATAGTTCCATGTATAAAAACTCAACAAAATAAGAAAAATAAGGAAAAATAGATGAGGTGAGGAAATGGGTTTATTTAACTCTATATCAGCCTGGAATGCAACAAGGTTAGAAAAACATCGTGTAAGTATGGAGGAAAAAGGCCTCTGTCCGGATTGTTACGGGCGAGGATACAGCTCCTTCGTACCAACGGAATATCATTTTTCCGATATACACGACTGTCCCGGCTGTAATGGTAGTGGAGAATACGCTGATTGGGCTGCCATGAACGGACAGCAGATGTAATTACACGAGCAAAAAAACGTATTAACATGGTATTGTCAAATATCAAAAAAAACAAAAAAGGACCCCCTGTCAAACAGGGGGTTCTTCCATTTCTTTTACCATATAGCCAAATTCAAAACCGCTAATCGTAATCGTTTTTATTTTTTTATAACCTAATCTGTTATAGAGACGATTCGCCCCTTCATTTTCATTTTCAACGACTAAGGAAACCCTTGGATATCCCTTATGTTTAGCGTATCCCTCAACATATTGAATCAGTGCACTGCCAATTCCTTTTCCTTGAAAAGTCGGGTCAACGCTTACTGTATCCAAATAGAAGTCTCTCATTTCCGCTTCCTTATCGAGCGTAACGCTTGGGTCTTTCATTTTCAACCTTAATTGTTTGACGATTGGTTCATCCAAGCTTTCAGCATCCTTGCCATGGTAAGCAATGATTAATCCCGATACTTGTCCATCATGTTCACTGACGAACGTATTTTCATGGCTGATCCGATTTCCACTTTTCCTGAACAACTCGGCAAGAACGGCAAGTACTCTTTCTTCTTCCGTTTCGCCGGTCAATGCCTCTGCAATTTCCTTAATCGCTAACCGGGTCAATACAGCACACTTCTCCGCATCTTCCGGTGTCGCTCTCCTGATATACATGTTTACACATACTCCTTACTGAATTAAGCTGAAAAGGCCACCCGATTTCTGTGACCTTTTTTTCCTATTTATTTGCCGGATCGTCCGGCAGTAATCCTTGTGGAATGAATACATCAAAATGGCGGTACTGATTTACGAATTCAGCTGGGGCCATTCCGCCAAACTCTCCGTCCAAATTAAGCATCATGTCGTTTTTGGCCTGTACTTTAATTCGATTGGCTTTTTCATAAATGACGTTTTTATCATGAATATGTTCACCGCGCATTGCCAATGTTGCGACACGGACAATATCAGCTAGGTTGGCTTTTTTCAAAATGAGCAACGTGAACATACCATCATTCAGAGATGCATCTGGAGCCAATTTCTCAAATCCTCCGACCGAATTCGTGTTAGCCACTAAGAAAAGCATGATCTCTCCTTCAAAAATCTTTCCATCATATTCAATGGAAACTTCCGTCGGTTTAATGGAAGGCAGCATTTCAATTCCTTTAATATAGTACGCTAGCTGCCCTAGCATGGTTTTAAGCTTGATTGGCACGTCGTAGGTCAACTCAGTCAATCGGCCACCGCCAGCGATATTGATGAAATATTTATCGTTCATTTTACCAATGTCTATCGGCATCGTATGCCCACTGGCAATAATTTCGGCTGCCCCTTCGATTGACTTCGGTAAATGCAGTGCCCGCGCGAAATCATTAGTCGTTCCAGTCGGAATGATTCCTAGTTTCGGGCGCTTTTCTGCAGTGGCCAGTCCATTAACAACCTCATAAATCGTTCCGTCGCCCCCTGCAGCAATGACAATATCATAGCCGCGTTCAATCGCAATCTTAGCCGCTTTCGTCGCATCGCCAGCACCTGTCGTCGCATGTGCAGAAGCCTCATAACCAGCTTCTTCAAGTTTGGCTAGCACACCTGGCAGGCTCTTCTTAATGGCTTCCCGTCCCGAAGTCGGGTTGTAAATCAACCTTGCTCTTTTCATTTCCCATCATCCTTATACATATTGATTCCATAATTTACATCTTAATCCTTCATTACATGAAAAGCAATATTCGAAAAAAAGAGACCGTATTTCGGTCCATTTCTTTATATTCATTTTACTAGAAATCTTATCAGGGAAATTATAAAGCTTTTTACAATTTTATTCTAGTAAATGATTTCAATCATGGATAATGAACTTTCACGTTAAACGTATCTGTGACGGTTAAAATATGATTCCCTTTTCCCATATTGAATATCCCATTCTTTTTTACAGTATCACTTGTTTCTTTTTCTTCAGTCATCTTCCAACTGTTCTCGGGACCTTCAAGTTCTTCGACCCCTCTTGCATCTATCTTGATATCACTATCATTTTGAAGGAATACACTAACATTCCCACTATCCTTTACACTCCAATCATTCATAAGCTGCCTAGGCTTCAAGACAAGGTCGGTATTTTGTCCCTCTATCTCTAATGCCAATTCAGCAGGGATGATAAGAGTGGCCTTAAGATTCATCGTCCCGCTGTCTAAAAGTCCATTTTGAATCGGTAAATCCTTGAACCTGATATAAAGAGTATCTCCAATTCTCTCAACCATTAAATAATCTTCCTTCTTTTTCAACAATGAACTTGTATCTTCCATTACCCGCTCATCGTATGTTCCAAAAATGGAAACTTCCGCATCAGCACCACTTTCAATCGTCAATGGGTATGATCCAGAATCCAGGACAACTCTCTGTATGCCTTTCCCAGCCTTTTCATTGAAACCAGGCAAATTGACCGTTTTTTCTTCACTTTTCACGGCTGCCCTGACTTGATCCATCAATCCGCTTGATGTTAGCAGAACTAAAGCAATCCCCGTCGTGCCAATTAATCCCACGAAAAGAATACTAAGAAGATCATACTTAACAAAAGAACTCTCTTTTCTGGAAAAATAAATATAGAAAAGAATCTCCGCTCCCAAAATTATGAACAGCAACGGCCACCAAGATAGCAGAATCGTCGTCAAATTCATTTCGGTAATTTGAGAAACCATTAAAACCACACCCAAACCAACGAGGGAGACACCCATTGAAATCGTTCCGACTCTCCATGTTCTCACTTTGTCTCCTCCTTCACTTGCGCTTTTTTGCTCCCTGCCAGCAACTTGATTCCCCCACCTATAAGCAGAATGCATACCAGTCCCTTTTGAAAATAATCTCTAAACCAATATTCCAAGTTGTTGCCAATCCAGTCATCTAAATAAGGAGCAATTGCCGGAACGATTATATTACTTGCCAAGAAATAGATACCAAGTCCCACTAAACCAATTCCTACCCATTTTTCTTGATTGACGATTCCTGAAATAATGGGCGTATCTTCAACAGGCCCCTCCTCCATTTTTGAGGCCTTTTGCAATCCATCAAAAAAACTATAAAACCAGATGATCGGAATAAGGAAAAAGAAGAAACCTAAACGAAGTAAATCCAGTATGTAAATGGCGAATAAAAAGCCGGCCATCAATTGGATACCGCGTTTTTGCAGGCCTAAATATAAGTGACCAGCGCCGGGGAAAATCGCGAATAAAGACGCGACCGATTTACTTTTTTTCCCGGATTCCCGTCTCTCCTCGAAATCTTCCAAAACGGTCCGATCGATAAGCTCCTCACCACTTTGCTTCTTATTCAGCTGTTGAACAGAATCAAAAAAGCTGTAAATCCAGATTACCGGCAATAAAGCCAGAAATATTAACAGACCTTCCATTTGTGTCATCACACTGATGAATATCACCATAATGCCAAGGCCTAAAAAGCCAATGAGAAAAATGAGTCCCCGATTCATGAGCCCCAGCTGAAAATGCCCTAACCCTGGAATGAATGAAAGGATGATAACATAGAATCTTTCTGCTTCCGGCTGATCTGCCGTTCCCTCTATTTCCGTTTCACTTTTAGGATTTCTTAGAGAGGTGACCACCAAGTCGAATATACTGATGAGATAAAAAACCATTCCAATCATGGAAATGACCAGAAAAGAATCCGTTTGACTGATCAATGCTAGAAAAAGACCTCCAAGCCCCAATCCAGCCGTGGCAAGAAAATAAAATAAACCTTTATATTTCCTTCCTAGGTAAAAGTGTCCGAAACCTGGCAGAAACGATAACAAGAAAGCTAAAACCGGACTTTTATTCATTTCTAAACCCCTCCTTATTTTTCTTTTCAATAGAGTCCATCCAATTAAATGTTTTATCAATAAGGCCATCCGTTAATGATTGTGTTTCCTTAACACTGCTGGATTCCACAGAATCGACGTATTTTGTCAATGATTGAAATACTCCGCCTGCCATTAATAAGATCGTGAACCCGGCTGCGATCAGGTAATGTCTTGTGATCGTCCGAAGAGATTTCTCTTTTCGGATTTGCTTTGTCTCTTCAAGAGATTCGCCTTTCAAGAGGTTGATTGAGTCCATGACAGCACCTGCAATATCCAATCCTTCAGCGTCCAGAATGGATTCTTCTTTTTCCATCGCGTTCATATAGGCTGATAAACATTCGTCACAGGAGTATAGATGATTTTCATATTCTAATTTTAAATCCTCAGTTATTTCATCTGCCAAATAAGCAACCCATCCTGTTTCTGGAACATGATTCATGAAAAATCCTCCTCTTTCCAATGTTTTCTCATCCAATTTCTTGCCCGATATAGCTTTACCTCCACAGATTTAACTTGAATCTGCTGTTCCTCTGCAATTTGCTTGAATGTCTTTTCCTTTATGTAAAAGCCATAGACAACGTCCCGATACCCCTCCGGAAGTTCATTCAGCTTTCGTAATACTTGCTTTCTTCTTTCATTCCGAAAAAATACTGCCTCGACATCATCAGATAAGCCCAATTTAGCTTCCGATGAATATTCCTCATGCGTTTCTTCCTTTTGGCGTTCCCTTTTTCTCTTTAAATCTATTGCATGATTGACTGCAATACGGGTAATCCAAGTTTTGAAACCTTGATTCTTATATTGAGGAAGAGAAGTATAGATTTTGATAAAGACTTCCTGGGTGACATCTTCTGCATCCTTTTGATTGCGTAAAACGGAATAGACGGTTCTAAAAATCGTCTGTTTATACGTTTCAATCAATATTCGGAATGCATGATCATTCCCAGCCCTGACCCTCTCAACTAACTCATCCGTCACTTCTCTTCCTCCTTCCCTTTTAAGCATTCATGTAATAGACGACGCAAAAAGGAGCTACCCCTACAGATAACTCCAAAAAAAATCAAAAAGTTTATTCGCTTGCACAGGTTCGTTTATTTTTCTCGTAAAACACTCTTCTTAATCATGGGAAAACCGTACCACTTTAAAAGTGATACGGTCCAGATTAACGCTTATTGATTTCTTCCACCAAGATTTTATTAACAAGTTGCGGATTAGCTTGTCCTTTTGTCGCTTTCATAATCTGCCCGACAAGGAAGCCGATTGCTTTTTGTTTACCGGCCTTAAAGTCTTCGATTGATTGCGGGTTATTATTCAATGCCTCTTCAACTGCAGTACGCAACGCGCCTTCATCAGAAATTTGGACAAGTCCCTTCTCCTTGACGATCGTTTTTGCGTCCCCACCGTTTTCAATCAATTCCTTGAAAACCTTTTTAGCTATTTTAGAAGAAATCGTGCCATCTTCAATCAGCTCGATCATTCCTGCCAATGAATCAGCAGTCAATTCGACATCATGCAGTTCTTTTCCTTCTGCATTTAAGAAAGCGGAAACCTCACCCATGATCCAGTTAGATGCAAGTTTTGCATCCGCTCCTGCAGCAACAGTCGCTTCAAAGAAATCAGCACTTTCTTTCGTTACCGTTAAAACGGCCGCATCATATTCCGGTAAGCCAAATTCTTCGACATAACGTTTTTTCCTGGCATCCGGAAGTTCTGGAATCTCGGCAGCGATGCGTGCTTTCCATTCTTCGTCGATATGGATTGTCAATAAGTCCGGCTCCGGGAAGTAACGGTAATCATCGGAACCTTCCTTAATTCTCATTAGAACCGTTCTGCCTGTAGCTTCGTCAAACCGGCGTGTTTCTTGCTCGATTATGCCGCCTTCATTCAAAATTTCCGCTTGCCGGATTTCTTCATGCTCCAACCCTTTGCGAACGAAGTTGAATGAATTCAGGTTTTTCAATTCGGTTTTCGTACCGAATTCTTTTTGCCCGACAGGTTTCAAGGAAATGTTAGCATCACAGCGAAGTGAGCCTTCCTCCATTTTACAATCGGAAACACCCGTGTATTGAATGATGGATTTTAATTTTTCCAGATAAGCATATGCTTCTTCAGGAGAAGTGATATCCGGTTCAGATACGATTTCGACAAGAGGAGTTCCCTGGCGGTTATAATCGCAAAGTGAATAGTTCCCCTTATGTGTCAGCTTGCCTGCATCCTCTTCCATATGAATGCGGGTAATGCCGATTTTCTTTTTCTTGCCGCCAACTTCGATTTCAATCCAACCATGCTCACCGATCGGTTGATCGAACTGAGAAATTTGGAATGCTTTAGGATTGTCCGGGTAGAAATAGTTTTTCCTGTCGAATTTCGTTATTTCAGCCACTTCGCAATTCAAAGCAATTGCAGCCTTCATTGCAAAATCAACAGCCTTTTTATTGACGACAGGCAATACGCCTGGATAACCTAGGTCAATTACAGTCGTGTTACTATTTGGAGCGGCACCGAAATGATTCGGGCTCGCTGAGAAAATTTTTGAATCCGTTTTTAATTCTACGTGTACTTCTAGACCAATGACCGTTTCAAAGTCCATTTTTTTCACCCCTTACAGCTTAGGAAATTGTTTATGAAAATCTGTTGCTTGCTCAAATGCGTGAGCCGCGCGGTAAATCGTGCTTTCATCAAAATGCTTCCCAATCATTTGCAGTCCAAGCGGGAGCCCATTAGCTGCAAATCCACATGGGACGGATATACCTGGTACACCAGCAAGATTGACTGGAATCGTTAAAATATCATTCGCATACATCGTTAATGGATCATCGACTTTTTCACCAATTTTAAATGCAGGCGTAGGTGTAGTAGGCCCAACGATGACATCATATTTTTCAAAGACATCTTCAAAGTCTTTTTTAATTAATGTACGTACTTTTTGAGCCTTTTTATAATAAGCATCATAATAACCTGAACTTAAGGAGAAAGTTCCAAGCATGATACGGCGTTTCACTTCGTCACCGAATCCTTCTGCACGAGTTTGCTTATACATTTCTATAAGTGTTTCTGCATTATCTGTACGGTGTCCGTAGCGCACTCCGTCAAAACGGGAAAGGTTAGCTGAAGCTTCCGATGAAGAAAGCAGATAATATGCAGCTAGGGCATATTTGGAATGTGGCAAGGATACCTCTTCCCACTCAGCTCCAAGTCCTTCTAATACTTTTAACGCTTCAAGAACGGAATTACGAGCTTCTTCGCCAACGCCTTCACCGAGATATTCTTTAGGGACTGCAATTTTCATTCCTCTTACATCGCCTGTTAATGAATTCACAAAATTCGGTACGTCAACGTTAGCAGAAGTGGAATCCATTGGATCTAAACCAGATATCGCTCCAAGCAAGTAGGCATTATCTTCTACTGTTCTAGTAACCGGACCGATTTGGTCTAATGAAGACGCAAATGCTACAAGTCCGAAACGGGAAACCCGTCCATATGTAGGCTTTAAGCCGACAACTCCACAATATGCCGCTGGTTGGCGGATCGATCCACCCGTATCGGAGCCTAAAGAGAATAAGACTTCACCGGAAGCGACAGATGCAGCAGAACCGCCTGATGAACCACCTGGTACATAATCCAGATTCCAAGGATTGCGTGTTGCCTGATATGCGGAATTCTCATTTGAAGAACCCATCGCAAATTCATCCATATTCAATTTTCCGATCGTCACCGTTTCTGCCTGCTGTAACTTTTGAACGACGGTTGCATCATAAATTGGATCAAAGTTCTCCAAGATTTTGCTCCCACAAGTCGTCCGTAAATTTTTTGTGACAATATTATCTTTCACTCCGATTGGCATACCAAATAAAGAGCCCTCGTTCTCGCCTTTTACTAATTGGTCATCCAATTGTTTTGCTTGATTGCGAGCGTTTTCTTCATCAAGTGTCAAAAATGCCTTTACTTTGTCTTCTACCTGTCCAATTCGCTCATATGATTCGTTAACAAGATCAGTGACACTGATCTCTTTCTTATGTAAGCGTTCATGAAGCTCAGAAACCTTTTGTTCGAACAACGACATCATTGTCCCTCCTTATTCAATTATAGATGGTACACGGATATATCCATCTTTGCTATCCGGTGCATTTTTAACTACTTCTTCTACTGGTAATCCTGGCTTTGCGACATCTTCGCGCATTACATTTTTCATATCCAAAACGTGAGAAGTCGGATTTACTTGATCTGTATCAAGCTCATTCAACTGCTCCGCAAATGAAATCATTTGGTCAAGCTGATGTTGAAACTGTTGTGCTTCCTCTTCCGTAATTGCCAAACGGGCCAAATGGGCAACGTGTTTAACTTGTTCCATAGAAATACGTGACATTCTCTTCACCTCCGAAAAAATATCCAAATCGACTGAATTTCGCCGCTTTTATCCATAAAATCATCGTTTAAATCATATCAAACTATTACACAGTAAAGCAACAAGAGATACATTGTCGAAATTCAAATATTTCATAAGGAAAAAGAGATATTTTCCGGGAAATATGGGGAAGTTGCCGAAATTTCCGGGGAAATGACAAGATGGCCCTAGAATTCGACAAAAGATCGTCTGTAATATCAGGAAGCGTTTCCTAATATGGAAGGTTTTACTCTCTTTGGTATGATTGCAAAAGCATGTTAAGGATTATTTACTTACTCATTGCGTCCATAGGTGACTCCGATGCATTTTTAATTTATGTCGTGCTCGTTTCGTGTAAGAATCGATTAAACATTCACCATTTAGCGGATGGTGAATACAAAAAAAAGACGAAGCTGTTAAGCTTCATCTTTTTCATTTTTCATTCATATATATGCACGGTTGGTTCGTCCTGATTTGCTTCACGGACAATGAGCGCTTCAGGCCCATTTACAGAGGTAATGGATACTTGTACGGAAATATAGTTAGGGAAGCGTTCCATTACAAGCCCAGCTACATATTGGGTAAACCCAAGCGCTTCCGAGTTCCCATAAAATTGAATGGGAATATCGATGTTCAGACTTTGTAATTGTTTATCCATATAAAACGCCCTGCCGATGACTCCGTTAAAATTAGGGAAATACTCTTCGACATCTTCTTTAAAGTTCGTGAAAGTATTGACATCATCCCTATATTTTTTTTCAGCACTAGCAGAAGGAAATAAGAAATACTCTTCGTCCAAGTCTGTCCATTTTCCAATACTATCAGAATTTTGTCCGACATTCGTATAGGAAATGAAATTCCCAGGCACTACAGAGGATTTTTCATTTTGCTCGAATAAGGCAATCGTAATCGGAACATTTTTCAGCTTGTCTGTGTTACGCAGCCTTTTTAAAACTTCAGCAGCAATTTTCTCCCCTTCTTGCTTTATCTTATTACTATCGATTTTCTGTTCATATGTGGCACCATATGCCTCTTTTTGATAGTAATGCACTGAATTCATCGCAAGACCTATTACCACTCCACCAAGGCTCACTGAATTATCTTTTGTTTTTACTAAATAATTATGTTCTAAAATATGAGCAAGATAGATTGGATTTTCTTCATTCCGCTTATCGATGTCACCTTTACCAGGATCAACCGGATTCAAGCCAAGGTTCTCCGAGGCTTTCATGTCCTTTTCTTTCAACTGACTTTTGGTATATTTTCTGTTCAGCCAGGAAGATATCGTGGAGCTACTAAGCATTTGCCCTTCTTGAAATAGGTAATCGTCAGGATCAAATTGTGTTTGTGCCAACCGCATAAGACCATTTTCGAATTCTTCAATATCATATCGGGTATTTAAATTCGATACGACTAACCCGCGTGCTTTTGATGGTTCAAACGGAAGGATTGTTTGATAATATTCATCCGAAATTTTATACTTCGGAATTATTGCCGTTTCTTTTTTGCTTTTGGAGTCTTGAACTACCTCTTGCTTATCCTCAAAACTAGGTGCACATCCAGCAAGAAGCAGTATAAGAATCATCCCCAAAATAGAGTGTTTCCTCATAGCTACACCTCTTATTTTTTTAGTTCCTCAACCAGTCTCTCTTCATCCCATACCAATACGCCTAAGCTTTCCGCTTTTTCCAGTTTGGAACCGGCATCTTCGCCAGCCACGACCAAATCGGTTTTCTTGCTGACACTTCCAGCAACGTTAGCTCCTAGCGCCTCTAATTTTTCTTTTGCTTCATTACGTGTTAGCTGATGCAATTTACCTGTTAAAACGACCGTTTTACCGGCAAAATAGGAATCAATGTCTTCAATGGGAATAGCTCTTGGCCCTTTATAAGTGAGATTCACACCGTATGCTTCCAACTCGTTCAATAGCGCATGGACCTCTTCCAATTCAAAATACGCTACGATGGAATCGGCCATCTTATCACCTATTTCATTAATGGATGTCAGTTCTTCACGGCTCGCCTTACTTAAGGCTTCCATCGTCCCAAACTCTTGTGCTAGCGTTTTCGCCGCTTTCGAACCAACATGACGAATACCTAGTCCAAATAGTAATTTTTCCAAAGAATTGGTTTTCGAAGCTTCAATTGCTTGAAGGAGTTTATTGACCGATTTATCCCCCATCCGCTCCAATGCAATCAGTTGATCGTATGTAAGCTTATAAATATCAGCCACGTCTTGTATGAGTTTTTCTTTGAACAACAAGCTAATCACTTTTTCACCAAGACTGTCTATATTCATGGCCGTCCGGGATACAAAGTGAATCAAGCCCTCCCGTATTTGTGCAGGACATTTCGGGTTTATGCAGCGTAAAGCAACCTCCCCGTCTAGCCGAACAAGTTCACTGCTGCATTCCGGGCACTCAGTCGGCATCTGGAATTCGATTTCTTCCCCTGTACGGCGCTCTGCCAGTACATTGACCACCTCTGGAATGATATCACCCGCTTTTTTCACGACAACTTGATCTCCGATTCTGATGTCCTTTTCACGGATTAAGTCTTCGTTATGCAGGGAAGCTCGCTGAACAGTCGTACCTGCTACCCGGACGGGATCCAAAACGGCGGTCGGGGTCAAAACACCCGTACGGCCGACATTCAGCTCGATATCCCTTAGGGTTGTAATGACTTCTTCAGCTGGGAATTTATAAGCAATGGCCCATCGCGGACTTTTTGCAGTAAAACCTAATTCATCCTGCTGTTCAAGGGAATCCACCTTTACGACAATTCCATCAATGTCATAAGCTAAGTTTGGACGTTGTTCCGTCCATTCTACTATATAGGCCAGTACTTCCTCTATATTCGTGCATGTTTTTCTTTCCTTATTCGTCTTAAACCCCAGTCGGTCCAATAAATCAAGACCCTCACTATGGGATTGGACCCCTGTTTCGCCCAAATCAGCAATCGCATAAAGGAAAATGTCCAAGTTCCGTTTCGCAGCAAGCTTTGGGTCAAGTTGCCTTAAGGAACCAGCAGCAGCATTCCGTGGGTTTGCAAAAGGTTCTTCACCACGTTCTTCCTTAGCTTTATTTAAGGATTCGAATGATTTTTTTGGCATGAATGCCTCACCGCGCACTTCTATGGCAACCGGCTCCCGCACCTTCAATGGAATCGACTTGATCGTTTTCAGGTTAGCTGTAATATCCTCCCCGATCGTTCCATCTCCACGGGTTGCCCCTCTTACGAAATATCCATTCTCGTATTGAAGCGTGACGGCAAGACCATCTATTTTCAATTCACATACATAGGAAAAATCGTCACCTACGGATTGCCGGACCTTTCTGTCGAAATCCCGTAAGTCACTTTCATTGAAAGCATTGCCTAAGCTAAGCATCGGTGAGGTATGCTCCACTTTTTCAAACATATCCAAAATGGCGCCACCGACACGTTGTGTTGGTGAGTCCGCCGTTTTCAGTTCAGGAAATTTCTCCTCATACTCAATAAGATCACGGAGTAGCCTATCATATTCAGCATCAGGTACTGATGGCTGGTCCATCACGTAATATTCATAGCTGTATTGGTTCAATAATGTTTGCAGTTCTAGTACTTTCTTCTCTGCAGCTTGTAAGTCCATACGTTCAATCCTTTCTAAAGAAGACTCCACCGCACTTCTATGGAAGAGCGGTGTCTAAAGTCAGATATCCCTATTCTTTTCCAGTAGACGCATAAAAATAGCTTAAGCTTTTTCAACTGGTGCAAATTTCGCCAGTAAGCGTTTGATGCCGATTGGACTAGGAAATGCAATATCCAGTTCCTTTCCTTCGCCTTCCCCTTTTACGCTCACCACGGTTCCTATACCCCATTTTTTATGGGATGCACGATCACCGACAGCCCAGCCGATTTCTTCACCGCCTGTTGCAGATGGTGCGGAAACAGCTTTTCCAAAGGCCGGCACTTTTCTTCCGGAAGGTGCTGCAGGAGATCCGCTTCTCGACGAAGAACTGAAAGGTGTTTGCCTAGCTCTAGGAGCAGGTTTTGGTTTAAGATCTTCAAGAAGTTCCTCTGGTATTTCTCCGATGAAACGTGAAACTGGATTCATGCTCGTCCGTCCATACAATGTCCTCATTTGGGCATTACTTATGAATAGCTCATTTTCAGCCCTTGTAATCCCCACATAAGCCAGACGGCGTTCTTCTTCCATCTCCTCTTCATCCATGAGCGAGCGGCTATGAGGGAAAACACCTTCTTCAAGACCCAGTAAAAAGACTACCGGATACTCTAGTCCCTTCGCAGAATGAAGTGTCATCAGCGTTACCGTGTTTGTAGCTTCTTCGGAATTCTCATCTAGTTGATCTATATCTGCAACCAATGCCAGGTCAGTTAAAAAGCCAACCAATGATTTGTCCTCGCTGTTTTCTTCGAATGCTTTCGTAACAGATAAAAACTCATCTATATTTTCAAGCCGGCTTTGTGATTCAATCGTTTTTTCTGCCTGCAGCATCTCACGGTAACCAGTTTTCTTAATGACTTCTTCCACCAGCTCAGTCACGGATAAGTACTCCTGCTGATTTGTATAATTAGTGATTAACGTATGGAATTCCCTAGCTGCTTTGGTAGCCTTCCCGCTTATCCCTACCATTTCCACTGATTCAAGTGCTTTATAAATGGAAACATCATACTGAACTGCATAATCTGCCACTTTGTCCATTGAGGTTGCACCAATGCCGCGTTTTGGTACATTGATTACACGGCGAAGACTGATGTCATCATCAGGATTCGCAATAAGGCGAAGATAAGCTAGTAGGTCCTTGATCTCTTTACGGTCATAGAACTTAGTGCCGCCGACGATTGCATAGTTAATATTGGATTTAAGCAGAACTTCCTCCATGACACGGGATTGTGCATTTGTTCTGTAAAGGATTGCTATATCGGCATATTTTCTACTGCCGTCCATAACTAACTCATTGATCTTTCCGGCAACAAATTGCGCTTCCCCTTGTTCATTGTCTGCACGATAATAGAATATCTTATTACCATCTGCATTCTCAGTCCAAAGGTTCTTTGGTTTCCTGTTTTGATTGTTATCGATGACCTTATTCGCCGCTTCAAGAATCTTTTTCGTCGAGCGGTAATTCTGTTCGAGGAATATCATGTTAGCATTCGGGTAATCTTTTTCAAAAGAAAGGATATTTGCAATATCCGCACCTCGCCAACGATAGATCGATTGATCTGAATCCCCAACAACACACAAATTACGAAAACGCGAAGCTAGTAGTTTCACAAGCATATATTGAGCCCTGTTCGTATCTTGATACTCATCCACATGAATGTATTGAAACTTGCGCTGATAATATTCAAGCACTTCCGGTACTAGTTGGAACAATTGAATCGTCATCATGATCAAATCATCGAAATCGAGCGCTGAATTCTTCCGCAGCCGTTTTTGGTATTCCGTATATACATCGGCAGTTACTTTAGTGAAAAAATCTGATGCCGTCTTCAGGTATTCTTCCGGACTGACCAATTCATTTTTTGCTGAACTGATGCTGCCCAAAATGGCACGGTAATCATATTTCTTCGTATCCATATTACGCTCTTTCATGATTTGCTTAATGACCGATTGCTGATCTGTCGTATCCAATATCGAGAAGTTCCTATTAATTCCGATCCGATCAATATCTCTTCGTAAAATGCGGACACACATCGAGTGGAAAGTCGAAATCCAGATATCTTCGGACGCACCGCCAAGTATGGCACGAATCCTCTCCTTCATCTCACGTGACGCTTTATTGGTAAACGTGATGGCAAGGATGTTCCAAGGTGCTATTTCCTTTTCGACCATCAAGTAAGCTATACGGTGAGTCAGCACACGCGTCTTTCCACTTCCCGCTCCAGCCATGATTAAAAGTGGGCCATCAGTCGATTTTACTGCTTTTTGCTGCTGTTCATTCAAACCTATTAGTAATTTTTCCGCTAAATATTGCATTATCACACCACCTATACGAACATTCGTTTCCGTTTTAGTATACTACATTTATTCCATGATTTCATTTAACTGCCGGAACTGTTGCAAGTGCCACTTTCAAATCTTCATATATCACATTACCAACAACGATAACATCTGCAAACTCCGACATTTCTTTGGCCTGTTCAACCGACTTTATCCCACCGCCATAAAACAGCACGGTATTCTCCAAACTCTCTTTGGCCGCTTCCACCATCTGGACATCGCCATAATCACCGCTGTATTCCAGATAAAAAATAGGCAGGTTGAACATCTTTTCTGCCATCAGCGCGTAAGCTCCCACATCATCCATATCCAAACTCGTATTTGCTTTTGTCAATTCGGCCGCCTTACAATCAGGATTCAGGATACAGTAGCCTTCAACGAAAATTTCATCCCAATTCAAAAGATATCCGTATTCTTTGACTGCTTGCTGATGCAGCTTCATCATCCAATCCGGATTGGTGCTATTCAGGACACTCGGAATAAAATATAAATCAAAACCTGGCGTCACCGTTTCAACTGATGAAATTTCCATCACACATGGCACGGTGTAACGTCTGACCCGTGCCATTAAATGAAGCACATTTTCAAGTGTGATTCCATCCGTTCCCCCGATCATGATTGCATCAGTACCGGATTCGCAGACTTTTTCCAGAGCCTCATCACTTATTTCTTTATTTGGATCGAGTTTGAAAACATGTTTCCACTCGCGAAAATCGTACATTATAATCCTCCATTCACACTTCCCATTACACCATTATAGCATTAAGATTTTTCATTAAAAAAGAGAAGTATCGATAAAATGTTTACCAATTGGAAACCACTGAATCTAAAATCCAATATAACACGGATACGACTGAAAGACAGCTGACAAAGAAAGCGCAAAAAAATCAAAATAAAAAGCCGGAAAATGAATTCCTCGGCTTTTTCTCATTCACCATATAAAAATCCTGTGCATTAAGATTCAGTTGTTTCCTCAACGTTTTCTTTAATACGGTTAAGAGCCATGGAATAAGCGTCATTTCCGTAATTCAAACAGCGCTTGACCCTTGAAATCGTAGCGGTACTTGCACCCGTTTCCGTTTCGATCTTATGATAGGTTTTACCTTCTTCAAGCATCCGAGCTACTTCAAGTCGCTGAGCTAATGAGGAAATTTCATTAACTGTGCATAAATCATCAAAAAATCGATAACATTCGTCTAAATCGCGCAAGGAAAGAATCGACTTAAACAGCTGATCCGTCTCTTTTCCTCTTAACTTATCAATTTGCATGTTACTCCCCCTCAATTTCATGGGTATCAAAATGAGACGTCCCCTACTAAACCAGGTTGATTCGGAATTATATTGACCCAGGTTTTTCCTGGAATCAACCCTACCTCTTTATCGTTTTTCACTGGAATAATCCGACCATCCTTATTAACCCATTCTACTTCATTCGCTTTTCCTTTTTGAAGTAAATAACCTTTTCCACCATTCTTCAAATCGATTTTACGACGCCCTTTATCGTCAATCACTTGATGAGTGGCCTCAATGATCAATATATTATCCAGTAAAATAGGCTTATTCGATTTATGTTCGACTGTTTGCTCACCATTCGAATAACGTTTATATTTCTCTTCCGTGGCCTCGTATTCATACTCTACATCATACTCTTCCAATCCGTAGGATATCTTGGTTTTCAGTGCCGGTTCCCCTTGAAGACCAGCCTCCTCATCCTCAGTAAGGAAAGTAAATGGCTCAGGTGCACCGTTCATGTCATATCCCTTTTCCTTCGCACCCTTTTGGATGTCATCAAAAGAAATGTAAGAATTATGCGGTGCTTTTCGATCCGCCGAGCGTTGAAACAAAGTTCCATCATAATATAATCCGTTCAAGTTATCAATATACCCTTTGTCCAGCATGTTTTTTGCCTCTGGGCTATTCCCATGACACACATAGATGCAATCCAGGCCTTTAGCCAGTTCGATATAATAGTCCCTTGCACTCCGAATCGGACCGATCTGGCTTGGCATTTCACTTTGGAAGATAGCTAAAAATCTGGTTATGTCACCTTCTGCGAGCATTTCGTAGACTAAGTCGGCTTGAGATAGGCCCGATTGTGGGCGTGCCTTTGGATGATTATTAATCATCACTGCAACAGCCCTTTGCTCACTGCTTTCATCGGTGGCTATACCAGTAAGTGGGAACTTATTGGAAGGCTCATTTTTCACATCTGTATTTTTGATGACAGCTTGGTCTTTCGGCTTACTGTCATCCGTTGCAGGTTCTTCTTTCGTCGAACAGCCTGCCAGCAGTAAAATAGAAATCATCATGAAAAGAATTCTCTTAAAATTCATCCTTCCACTCCTCTGATTTATTAGCTATTTCTTCTCTTATATTTTAACGCATTATAGTAGGAAAGAGTATAGTTTTATTCATGACATCATATACTCCTCGCTGAGTTAGCCTTATATAAGGCAGATGGGTCGTCGAAAAGAACGAGATGGTGTACACAGGGTCGTCGAAGCGATAGCCCCTTTCACGCAGCAAATTTTTCAACTCATTCTCTTCTTCGATCAGTTCAGGTACTTCCTTGGTGGACATGACTCCTTTTAATTTTAGAGGAAGTTCATGGATCACCTTACCGTGTTCGGTTAAAATGATGCCACCGCCAATTTCCTTCAACCGGTTAAATGCCAAATGCATATCCTTTTTCCGTTTACCGATCAGTATGATGTCTCCGGTATTCGTATAAGAGCCAGCAAAGCCACAAAGTTTATTTGCAAATCCCTTTAATATCGTATTGATGCGCCATTTCCCTTCCCGATCAATGAGCATGAAAAAGCACTCATCATCCTCAAAGTTCAACTCTTCATGACCAACATCATTGGCAAGGGAGTACGGCTTCGTAATTACGTTATTGACCAATTCAATTCCAAACGGCATCGAGAATTCAAAATCTTCCTTTAAACTAAGATCCCAATCAATATCAAGTGGTTTAAAATCAAAATCACTCCATTCGATTTCCTGTGAATCGGAAATGATTTCACCATCCCTTTTCACCCATTTCCCTTTTGCCATTACCGAAACCGGTGCAGGTTCCTTTACATCGGTTAGGAAGTTGATGTTCGCCACCCTTCCAGTAGCAATATTGCCATGAAGGTATTCAATATTATAATATCGTGCGATGTTGATAGTTGCCATATTGTAAGCATCTATGACCGGAACGCCATGCTCTATTGCAATCTTTATTAAACAGTCTATGAATCCATCTTCATAAAAAGAAGGCGGCGATCCATCTGTGGTATAAAAGAATTTGTCGTAATGATCAATGCCGAGTTCATGGATTTCAGATATCATCTTAGGAAGATCCGGCCGGATCGAAGAATGCCGTAGCGACACATAATAGCCCTGCAGCAATCGGGACATGACTTCATCACCTGTCATTGCCTCATGATCACAGTCGGCGCCGAACAGGGTCATTTTTGCCAAAGTCTTCTCTGAAGCACCTGGAAAGTGTCCCTCTATTTTTTTCCTCATCCGCTTGGCTTCCTGAATCCAATGCAGCATCATGTCATCCCCATCGAGAAGCTTAGGCCAGCCGGTCAGTTCCCCGCCCTGTAAAACGGCATCATGCTCCAGCCAGGATTTAACGGCCCCATGGGAAAATACCACATCTTCATCGATCAATTCAGTTTGGCCGTCAAAACGGCTCCACCAGTACATTGTAACAGGAATGTTACGTAATTCTTTCAAAAGAGAAAACGCTTTCTTTTTATCTAACTGCAAAAGAAACGGCAAGTTATCATTAATCAATGTCGTTGTGCCAAAATGAGATGCATAACGTGAAAAAGAAAGGGGATTATATAATTGAGAAGGATGTGAATGCGGCTCAATATAACCCGGGACCAAGTACTGGTTTGTGCAGTCAACAATTTCACAGCTGTCTATGTTATCAGGAAGGTTTTCGCCAACATAGATGATGCGATCATCATATATCCATATATTCGCTTTCACCCATTTTCGCAAAGCCTGATTTAAATAAGTCGTATTTTTAAGCAGAATGTGTGGTGCCCTATTGCCATCCAGCACATCTATATGTTCTCTTAGATGTTTATTTTTCCATCTATAGCGCTGTTCAAGCATAAAACATTCCCCCATAATTTTTTAGAAACAAAGTTTTAAAAAAACCATTTTCAATCCAATTTTATTTCATAGTAACATACTTGCCTCAATAGAACAGTAATGTTACCCAGAATATTGTTAAATTTTTGTGAAGGGATGTACTTTAAATGAAGTTTAAACAAAATATCAGTATAATCAATGCCTTAATGCGAATTACATGTGGCTTTACCTTTCTAACATGGGCCATGGCCAAGATGGTTAAAAAACCATGGAAAAACCAATCTTATCTAGTCGTCGTCATGATTTCTGCCATGAAAATAGGCGAGGGCATTCTCCGCTATTGTCCAATCGTGGATGCTATGGAGAATGGGCAGACCTTTATGAAGAAAGAGCAAAACCAGGAATATGACTCCAATCCTTCTGATTCCTATTAAGTTTTTTTCTAAAGAAGAAGCTGACTCCGATTGGAGTCAGCTTCTTTCATATTATCAGGAAAATTTTATTGTATTGCACGGTAGCCAATATCCATTCGCCAGAATAAGCCGTCTTTCTCAACATGCCCCAACTCTTTATATACTTTAGCTTGGGCAGAGGCTAAATCTTTCCCTTTTGCAGCAACCAAAAGAACACGTCCGCCGCTCGAGATAAAGTCCCCTTCACTATTGAGAGCTGTTCCAGCATGATAAATATGGGCATCCGATTCAATCTTGTCCAAACCTTTAATGATTGAATTCTTTTTATAATCCCCAGGATATCCTTCAGCTGCCACGACCACTCCAAGAACTGCTTCATCATGCCATTCCAGCTGTAAATCCTCCCCAGAAAGGACCGCTTCAAGTGTATCAACGAAATCCGTTTTTAGGCGCGGTAAAACAACCTGCGTTTCCGGGTCTCCAAAACGAGCATTGAACTCAATGACTTTTGTGCCTTTTTCAGTAGCGATTAACCCGGCATATAATATACCTGTAAAACTCCTGTTTTCTGAAATCATTGCATTCACCGTGGGCTGAAGAATGGTTTCCACTGCAGTCTGAACCATTTCATCGGAAATTTGCGGCACCGGTGAATAAGCACCCATTCCACCTGTGTTCGGACCTTTATCTCCATCAAAAACCCGCTTGTGATCTTGGGCAATGACCATCGGATACACTTTTTCCCCGTTCACGAATGCCATCAAAGAAAATTCCTCTCCATCAAGAAATTCCTCAATGACGACTTTGGCAGAAGCTTCCCCGAACTTTGCTCCGACGAGCATATCATGGATGGCGTCTAGCGCCTCTTCCATTGTCATCGCAACAACTACACCTTTCCCCGCAGCCAAGCCATCCGCTTTTATGACGATAGGGGCACCCATTTTTTCAATATATGCCTTTGCTGAATCATAATCAGAAAACGTTTCATATTCGGCAGTCGGTATGCTGTAGTTTTTCATTAAATCTTTTGCAAAGGATTTACTTCCCTCGATGACTGCGGCACGGCCATTTGGTCCGAATACCTGTAAGCCTGCCTCCGTAAAGTCATCAGCAAGTCCGTTCAATAATGGCGTTTCAGGCCCAATCACCGTCAATGAAATGGCATTTTTCTTAGCGAAGGCAACCAATTCCTCATGATTGTTTTCTTCAATTGGAACAAGGGTCGCTACATCAGCCATGCCTGGATTTCCTGGTGCTACAAAAACCTTCCCAACCCGTTTACTTTCAAATAGTTTGCGGGCTATAGCATGCTCCCTGCCACCCCGGCCAATTACTAAAACATTCATTATCGCACCTCATTTTTGATTAATGTTTAAAGTGACGAATTCCTGTAAATACCATCGCAATCCCATATTCATCAGCTTTCTTGATTGAATCTTGATCTTTAACAGAGCCACCAGGCTGAATGATTGCCGTGACGCCCGCTTTCGCTGCGACCTCAACTGTATCATCCATTGGGAAGAAAGCATCCGACGCCAATGCACTGCCTGCTGCTCTTTCCTCAGCTTGTTCAAGAGCAATTTTTGCCGCTCCTACACGGTTCATTTGGCCTGCGCCAACACCTAATGTCATTTGGCTGTTACTTACCACTATTGCATTCGACTTTACATGCTTCACGATTTTCCAGCCAAGTTCCAAGGCTTTCCACTCTTCAGGGGTAGGCTCACGTTTCGTTGCCACCTTTACTTCTGCATCCTTTAAGCTATGTGCATCGCGATCTTGAATAAGTAATCCGCCTTCAATGGAAGTTAATTTACGCTCAGGCTTTTTAACCGCATCGAAATCGATCGTTAATAAACGAAGGTTTTTCTTGCTTGTTAATACTTCCACTGCCTCATCCGTAAATCCAGGCGCAATGATGATTTCAAGGAAAATTTCATGTAGTTTTTCCGCAGTCGCTTTATCGACTTCACGATTCAAAGCAATGATTCCACCGAAAATGGAAGTGGAATCTGCTTCATAAGCTTTTTCATATGCTTCTAAAATGGTCTCTCCGACACCTACGCCGCAAGGATTCATATGCTTGACTGCAACAGCGGCCGGCTCATTGAATTCCTTAACAATTTGAAGTGCTGCATCAGCATCATTAATGTTGTTGTATGAAAGCTCTTTTCCATGTAATTGCTTCGCTTCAGCAATTGAAAAAACGGAACCAAGCGGTTTTTTATAGAATGCTGCTTTTTGATGCGGATTTTCCCCATAACGAAGCGACTGTTTCAATTCATAGGTAACAGTCAATGATTCAGGATTTTCTTCATCGGCAAGCTCTGTCATATACTCCGAAATAACAGCGTCATATGCTGCTGTATGGCGGAAGACTTTTGCAGCCAGACGGCGATTCGTGGTTTTTGATACGCCGCCGTTTTCTTTCAGCTCAGCCAATACGGTAGGGTAATCATTGGAATCAACGATAACGGTCACATATTCATGGTTTTTAGCAGAAGAACGAAGCATTGTCGGTCCACCGATATCGATGTTTTCAATGGCATCCTCCACAGTGACTTCCGGTTTGGAAATAGTCGCTTGGAATGGATATAGGTTTACACAGACAAGTTGAATCGGTTCAATATTATGCTCTGCAAGCTGTGCTGCGTGGTCCTTGTCATCATGTTTTGCCAGCACTGCCCCATGGACATTCGGGTGAAGCGTTTTAACGCGACCATCCAAGATTTCCGGGAAACCGGTGACATCACTGATTCCGATCACATCAACGCCATTATCCTGCAGCGTTTTTTTCGTACCGCCTGTTGAAATAATTTCAAAACCTGTCTCAATTAGTCCTTGAGCAAATTCTACGATACCTGTTTTATCCGATACACTTATTAAAGCACGTTTCTTCATGTGTTGTGGGTCCCTCCATTAAGTAAGTTTCTTTTGGCATAGCTGCTGCAAAACTGACGGATACATGTCATGCTCCGTTTCCTGAATCCTTTTTTGAAGAATATCTTTCGTATCCCCATCAAGAATTGGCACTGTTTTTTGGGCAATGATCGGTCCTGTATCCATTCCATCATCAACATAATGAACCGTGACCCCTGTTTCCTTCACTCCGGCGTCAAAAGCCTGGCCGATTGCATCCTTGCCTGGAAAGCTAGGCAGAAGTGAAGGATGAATGTTTAAAATCCTCTGTGAGTACTTTTGTAATAATGTTGGACCAATCAAACGCATATATCCAGCCAGAATGATAAAATCTACATCGTGTTGGCGAAGTTTCTCCAGGATTTCCGTTTCAAACTCAGCCTTGTTAGCGTAATTCTTCGGTGAAAAGGAGAAAAGATTGATATTCTCAAGCTTAGCTCTCTCAAGTACATAAGCATCTTCACGATCGCAAACGACAAGACAGATTTCAGCCTCCAACGTTCCACTTTTAATTGCATCAGTAATTGATTGGAAATTACTACCGTTACCTGACGCGAAGACAGCGAGGCGCTTCATTATTTAAACGACACTCCATTTCCATCCACAATCGTTCCAATAACCGATGCTTCTTCACCGCAAGACTTTAGATGGGCTAGCACAGCTGATGCTTCTTCTTTTTTCACGACAGCCGTCATTCCGATTCCCATATTGAAAATATTGAACATTTCCTCTTTTACAAGGTTTCCTTTTTCTTCAAGGAATGAGAATATTGGCGGAATTCCCCAGCTTCCAAGCTCGATTTCCACACCGGCTCCTTCAGGTAGAATACGCGGGATATTTTCGATGAACCCGCCACCAGTAATATGGGCAAGGCCCTTAATTTCAAATTTTTCCAATGTAGATAAGATCGATTTCACATAGATTTTTGTCGGTTTTAATAATTCCTCGCCTAACTTGCAGTCCAATTCCGGTACGAATTCATGAAGGTCCATACCTGAATCTTCAAGAAGAATTTTACGAACGAGAGAATATCCATTACTGTGGATGCCGCTTGAAGCAAGTCCAATCACAACATCACCAGCAGAGATTGCCTCACCAGTAATTAGACGTGATTTTTCAACTGCACCTACAGTGAAGCCTGCCACATCGTATTCTTCCGTGTCGTACATGCCTGGCATTTCCGCCGTTTCTCCACCGATTAATGCACAACCCGCCTGCTCACACCCATCTGCAATTCCTTTGACAATCATTTCGATTCGTTCTGGATCCGCTTTACCGCAAGCAATATAATCTAAAAAGTATAAAGGTGCAGCACCTTGAACGACAACATCGTTGACGCACATAGCTACACAATCCACTCCAATTGTATCGTGCTTATCCATCATGAACGCCAACAAAAGTTTCGTACCCACTCCATCCGTACCTGAAATGAGCACAGGTTCTTTAAGGTTCAAGGAAGACAAATCAAACATGCCCCCGAAACCGCCCAGACCATTCATTACTTCTGGACGAAATGTCCGCTTCACATGTTTTTTCATCCGATTTACCGCTTCATAACCAGCCTCAATATCAACACCAGCCTGTTTATATGCATTAGCCATTTGAAATCCCCCTCCGAAAATCAATCTTCAATTCCGACATGATTAACATTTTGTTTTTTCTCGTTCGTATTCAAAAATTTCAGTCGGATAATTTCCGGTGAAACAAGCTAGACATGACCCGCGCGTTTCTCCAGGAAACGGGCGGCCAATCGCTTCGACCATACCTTCGACACTTAGGAAAGTTAAGGAATCAGCACCAATGATTTCTCTTATTTCCTCCACCGATTTTGAGCTTGCGATCAATTCTTCTTTTTTGGACGTGTCTATGCCATAAAAACAAGGATTCTTGATCGGTGGTGAGCTGATTACAACATGCACTTCTTTAGCTCCTGCATCTTTTAACATGCGGACAATCCTTCTGCTCGTTGTCCCGCGGACGATTGAATCATCAACCATTATGACCCGCTTACCTTCTACGACACCTCTTACAGGTGAAAGTTTCATCTTCACGCCTTGTTCACGAAGACTCTGTGATGGCTGAATGAATGTCCGTCCAACATAACGATTTTTAATTAGGCCCATTTCATAGGGAATGCCTGCCGCTTCAGCATAGCCTATCGCTGCTGAAATGCTGGAATCAGGTACGCCTGTAACGACATCAGCTTCAATTTTAGCTTCCAGCGCCATTTGCTTGCCAAGGTTCTTTCGTGCAGTATGAACATTGATCCCATCAATGTTGCTATCCGGACGGGAAAAATACACATATTCCATCGTGCACATCGCCTGTTGACTTGAAAGTGAAAAGTATTCGGATGTGATTCCCTCATCATTAATGACAACGAGTTCACCCGGCTCTATATCGCGAATGAATTCTGCACCTACAATATCAAGTGCACATGTTTCGGATGCAGCGAAATATGCATCGCCTATTTTCCCCAAGGAAAGCGGACGGAAACCATGCGGATCTCTCGCCATGATCATTTGGTTTTCTGTCATGATAACAAATGCGTAAGCTCCCTTAAGCATGCTTAAACTGTTTTTCACGGAATCTCTGACATCTGAGTAGCCGGACCGTTTAATCAGATGGGCCAGAACTTCGGTATCAGAAGTCGTTTGAAAAATGCTTCCTTGTCCTTCAAGCTGTGCTTTTAACTGATGGGCATTGACGATATTCCCATTATGGGCAAGGGCAAGCCCTCCTGTATGTGAATTGAACAAGAAAGGCTGTACATTTTGATACCCGCCGCCGCCTGCCGTTGTATAACGTACATGGCCGATTGCAGCTCTTCCAGTACCGGAAAGAGCCTGCATTTTTTCAGCCGTGAATATCTCTGTAACAAGACCTTCACCCTTAGAGATGGACATTTGCTCACCGTCTGTCACGACGATGCCCGCTCCTTCTTGACCACGATGTTGTAAGCTATGCAAACCGTAATAAGCAAGCTGTGCTGCATCGGGATGTCCCCAGACTCCAACTACGCCACACTCTTCGTTTAGACTTCTTATTTCAGCAAGCATGGTATAGCTCCCTTCCAAGCTGTTTGTAACTCTTCGACTGTCGCTTCCAATACTTTGCCATCATTATCTGCCGTCACGACCAATTTATTATCCTCAGTTACCGAGCCTATGCATACCGCATCTTCAACAAGTGCTTCAAATGCTGCTTGATTATCAGGATTGATGGATAGCAGGAATCGTGATTGCGTTTCACTGAATAGTTCGGATACCGCTTCGCCGGATATATTCACTTTTGCCCCAAGCTTGTTTGCCCCGAATAAAGACTCTGCTAAAGCGACTGCCAAACCGCCTTCCGAAAGATCATGGGCTGATGCTACAAGTCCAGTTTGGATCGCAGAAAGGATTTGCTGCTGACGTTTTTGTTCAACGGCCAAATCAAGTTCTGGTGCACGTCCAAAGATTTTTCCTTCGAGCATTTTTTGTAATTCACTGCCGCCAAATTCCACCTTTGCTTCGCCGACAACATAAATCAAATCGGATTCATTTTTAAACGATTGCGTAGTGATATGTTGAAGATCACTGACAAGGCCGACCATCCCAACTACAGGTGTAGGGTAAATCGCTTCACCATTCGTTTCATTGTAAAGCGACACATTTCCTCCAATTACAGGAGTACTTAAGCTTCTGCAAGCTTCACTCATACCGTCTGCCGCTTTTTCCAATTGCCAAAATATTTCAGGTTTTTCTGGATTCCCGAAATTCAGGCAATCCGTAATCGCTAAAGGTTCCGCACCGGAGCAAATAATGTTACGAGCTGCTTCAGCGACAGCGATTTTACCTCCTGTTTCAGGATCCAAATATATATAACGGGAGTTACAATCCGTCGTCATCGCAAGAGCCTTATTCGTGCCTCTGACACGTACTACCGCTGCATCCGATCCAGGTGAGACAACTGTATTCGTGCGGACCATGTAATCATATTGGTCATAGACCCATTCTTTACTCGAAATTGTCGGTTGCTTCAATAGTGACACTAGTGTTTCTTTATAATCCCCAATGACTGGAACTTCTGCCGTCATGCTTTGGAAGTCACGGAAATATTGCGGTTCTGCAGATGGCTTGTGATAAATCGGAGCTTCTTCAGCCAACGCATCAACCGGAACCTCAGCAACGATTTCACCTTGATGAGAAAGTGTTAGATTTTTATCATCCGTTACTTCCCCAACAGATACAGCCTCTAAATCGTATTTCGTAAACAAGTCAACGATTTCTTGTTCACGTCCTTTAGTAACTACGATCAACATCCGCTCCTGTGATTCAGAAAGCATCATTTCATAAGCTGTCATTCCCGTTTCACGCTGCGGTACCAAATCAAGGTTCATTTTAATGCCAGAACCCGCTTTACTCGCCATTTCGGCAGATGAGCTTGTAAGACCCGCTGCTCCCATATCCTGAATGCCAACAAGAGCGTCATTTTGAATCAATTCAAGGCATGCTTCCAAAAGCAGTTTCTCCATGAATGGATCGCCCACTTGTACGGCAGGCCGCTTTTCTTCTGAAGACTCTGATAGCTCTTCAGATGCAAATGTTGCACCATGAATACCATCACGTCCAGTTTTTGCACCCACATACATCACTGTGTTGCCCACTCCATGCGCTTGTCCTTTTTTAATGTCCTTATGATCGATCAAACCGACACACATGGCATTGACTAAAGGATTTCCTTCATACGATGGATCAAATTGAATTTCACCGCCGACAGTTGGAATTCCGATACAATTCCCGTATCCTGCAATCCCGGCTACCACTTCTTTAAATAAATATTTAACACGATCATTATCTAACTCACCGAAACGAAGAGAGTTCAACATCGCAATCGGACGGGCACCCATGGAGAAAACATCACGGATAATTCCGCCGACACCAGTAGCGGCACCTTGATAAGGTTCGATTGCCGATGGGTGGTTATGACTTTCAATTTTAAAAACGACAGCCTGATCGTCACCGATATCAACGATTCCTGCCCCTTCACCAGGACCTTGAAGCACTTTCTCCCCTGTAATCGGGAATTTCCTTAAGATGGGTTTTGAATTTTTGTAGGAACAATGCTCTGACCACATAACCGAAAACAATCCTGTTTCCGTATAATTCGGCAGTCTGCCTAAGATTTTCTCCACCATTGCAAATTCTTCATCGGATAGTCCCATAGTTGCATATAAACGATCCGATTTAATTTTTTCCGGACTTGGTTCAAGCTGTAATAACATGTGATTCCCTCCAGTTTTTTACGATGGATTGAAAAATCTTTAAGCCGTCTTTACTGCCAAGCAGTGAATCAACAGCACGTTCGGGATGAGGCATCATTCCGAGGACATTTCCTTGTTCATTTGTAATTCCCGCTATTTGTTCCAAGCTTCCGTTTGGATTTTCACCATCATAAGTGAACAAGATGCGGTTATCTCGTTTCAATTCAGCCAATGTTTCATTATCACAATAGTAATTCCCTTCACCATGGGCAACCGGGATCGTAATCGTTTCACCTAATTCATAGCCTGTCGTAAACATCGATTGATTATTTTTAACCTTCAATCCTACATTACGGCAAATGAATTTCAAGCCATCATTACGGCGCATCGCTCCAGGTAAAAGTCCTGCTTCAAGTAAAATCTGAAAACCATTGCATACTCCAAGAACAGGCTTTCCTGCCTGTGCCGCTTTTACGACTTCGGCCATTACATTCGAAAAACGGGCAATTGCTCCAGAGCGTAAATAATCTCCATAAGAGAAGCCTCCAGGAAGGAGAATCCCATCATACTGATCTAGATTGTCTGTGGAATGCCATACATACTCCACTTCTTCCCCTAGTGCATCCTTAATCGCATGGTACATATCGACATCACAATTGGAACCAGGGAAAACTATGACAGCAAATTTCATTGGGTGATAACCTCCTCAACATCATAACGGTAAGATTCAATTACCGTATTGGCCAATAGTTTTTCACACATTTCTTTCACAAGTTGATCTAAATCACGGTCTGTATCTTCAATTGTAAGTTCAATGTATTTCCCCACTCGAACATCACTTACTTCGTTATAAGTCAAACTATGAAGTGATTGTTGAACTGCTGCTCCCTGTGGATCTAGTACACTTTCGCGTAGTGTGATATATACCTTAACCTTATACATGTTGAGTACCCTCCAACTTTGCTAGAATTTTTTCGTAAGCATCTGTTAAACTGCCTAAATTACGACGGAATACATCTTTGTCTAACTTTTCGTTCGTTTTTACATCCCATAATCGGCAGGTATCAGGTGAAATCTCATCAGCCAGTAAAATTTCCCCATTCGAGGTTTTACCGAACTCTAATTTAAAATCAATCAATTTAATGTCCAACTCTTTAAAGAAGGAAGTTAAGACGTTGCCTATTTCTTGTGCCTTTTCTTTTAAAATGGCTACATCTTCCTTGCTTGCAAGTTCCAATTCTTCAATATGGTCTTCCGTTAACAGAGGATCGCCGAGCTCGTCATCTTTATAGTAAAACTCAATCAGCATTTTCTTGAGCGGCTGGCCTTCTTCAATGCCAGTCCTTTTAGAGAAACTGCCGGCAGCCGTATTTCTAACGACGACTTCAAGCGGAATGATAGATACCTTCTTGACTAGCTGCTCCCGGTCCGAAAGCTGTTCAATAAAATGAGATGGGATATTTTCTTGGGCAAGCTTTGAAAATAGTAAGCTAGTAATTTGATTATTCAACTTACCTTTTCCGGCAATCTCTGACTTCTTCTCACCATTAAACGCCGTTGCCGAATCCTTGTATTCCACCCATACTATTTCACTGTTGTCCGTTGCAAAAATCTGTTTCGCTTTTCCTTCATACAACAATTCTCGTTTTTCCATCTGTCCAGACCCCCGCATTGTGAATATTATGAATCTTCCTATCATTTGTCAGGCTTGGCAAACATAATACCGGCTAATGGTACTATGTTTGCCGCCTTCATTTTATAAACCTAAACGATCAAAGATTACATCAACATTTTTCAAGTGATGTGTAGGATCGAAACAATCATCAAGTTCTTCTTTCGTAAGCAAGCTTGTGATTTTATCATCCTTTTCGATCAGGCTTCTGAATGGAACCTGTTGCTCCCATGCTTCCATCGCTTTCGGCTGAACCGTATCATAAGCTTCTTCACGGACAAGTCCTTTATCGATAAGGGATAACAGCACACGTTGTGAGAAAATCAATCCCAGCGTACGGTCCATATTGCGTTTCATATTTTCTGGATAAACAGTCAAGTTCTTCACTATGTTACTGAAACGGTTCAGCATGTAGTTTAAAGCGATCGTTGCATCCGGCAAGATGATGCGCTCAGCAGAAGAATGTGAAATGTCACGTTCATGCCATAATGGCACATTCTCATATGCTGTCATCATGTAACCGCGGATTACTCGAGCCAGTCCCGTCATATTTTCAGAACCAATCGGATTCCGTTTATGAGGCATTGCCGAAGATCCCTTTTGACCTTTTGCAAAGAATTCTTCCACTTCGCGTGTTTCGCTTTTTTGTAAGCCGCGAATTTCCACCGCGAACTTTTCGATTGATGTCGCAATTAAAGCCAATGTGCTCATATAATGTGCGTGGCGATCGCGTTGCAATGTTTGTGTTGAAATTGGTGCTGCTTCAAGGCCAAGCTTTTCACAAACGAATTTTTCAACGAACGGGTCAATGTTTGCGTAAGTTCCGACAGCTCCAGAGATTTTCCCAACCTCTATGTTCTTTCTAGCTTCTTCAAAACGCTCGACATTGCGTTTCATTTCTTGATACCAAAGTGCCAGTTTCAAACCAAAAGTGGTCGGTTCCGCATGAACACCATGTGTACGTCCCATTTGAACCGTGTATTTATGTTCTTTCGCTTTATTTTTCAAGATCTCAACGAAATTATTTAAATCCTTGGCAAGGATATCATTCGCTTGCTTAATCACATATGAAAGAGCTGTATCGACCACATCAGTAGAGGTCAATCCGTAATGGACCCATTTCCGTTCTTCACCTAACGTTTCAGAAACCGCACGTGTAAACGCAACAACATCGTGGCGAGTATCTTTTTCGATTTCATTGATACGCTCCACATCGAACGTAGCATTTTCACGAAGTAGCTTCACATCTTCTTTTGGAATGACACCTAGTTCAGACCATGCCTCACAAGCTAAGATTTCAACTTCCAACCACGCATTAAAGCGGTTCTTTTCTGTCCAAATGTTCCCCATCTCTGGGCGGGTATAACGTTCAATCATTTTACTTCCTCCGTTTCAACCTGTTGATTCCATATTTTGCTTCGATCACTTTCCAAAAGAGCTTCCTCAATCGTTGGACGTAAAATATTCACATGACCCATTTTCCGCTTAATCTTGGCTTCTTTCTTACCGTAAAGGTGAACCTTCCAATCTGAAAGCGTCGGAATTTCATCCATTAATGGCCCGACATGTTCACCAAGGATATTAATCATTACCACAGGCTTCAATAACGCCGTATTTCCAAGCGGCCAATTGCAGACAGCCCTTATATGCTGTTCAAACTGTGATGTCTCACATGCTTCCATTGTATAATGGCCTGAGTTATGAGGTCTTGGCGCCAATTCATTAATGATGATCTCATCCTGAGCCGTTAAAAACATCTCGACTGCCAATGTCCCCACCAAATCAAGTTTCTCTGCAAGCTGTAAAGCCTCAGTAATAGCCTTCCGCTCAGCTTGCTTACTAATACGGGCGGGAACAATACTTTTATGAAGAATGTTTTCAATATGAATGTTCTCCGCTATCGGAAAATGACTTACCTCGCCATTTGCATTACGCGTCACGATAATGGAGATTTCTTTTAAGAAAGGAATCCAGGCTTCCAGCACACATACACCTGTTTTGAGCAGGGTCTCAGCCTTTTTGATATCGGCTTCTTCCTTAATGACCAACTGCCCTTTTCCATCATAACCGCCCCGGGTCGTTTTTAACACACTAGGGTACCCTAATTTTTCTATATGAAGGTGAATTTCTGAAATATCCTGTATTTCCTGATATGGAGCAACCGAAGCTCCTGCATCAGATATGGCTTTTTTTTCAGTAAGTCGATCCTGTGTAAGCTTTAATAATTTTGAACCCTGTGGAAGAAATGCATGTTGTTTTAACCAATCCAAAGCTTCTGAACTGATATTTTCAAACTCATAAGTTATGACGTCACTGACCTCAGCTAACCTTTTCAACGCATCTATATCATCATAAGCTCCAGTGATTTCAATATCCGCTACTTGCGCACATGGACCATCTGCCGTCGGCTCAAGGACAGCTATCCTAAATCCCGATGCCTTCGCCGATAAGGCCATCATCCTGCCCAATTGCCCACCGCCGATAATTCCAATGGTCTGTCCCGGTAAAATGATTGTATTATTTAAGTTGTTCACTGCTGCTTAACACCTTTTCTCTGGTTTCGTCTCGTAAAGCTTCCAATCGATCAGCAATCTCGGAATCGAAAGCTGCTAATATTTGAGCCGCGAACAAACCGGCATTCACTGCTCCCGATTTTCCGATTGCTACCGTCGCAACCGGTACGCCACCGGGCATTTGAACAATCGATAATAACGAATCCATTCCATTTAATGCCTTCGATTGTATCGGCACGCCAATCACTGGGACAATCGTTTTGGCCGCTGTCATACCTGGAAGATGGGCCGCCCCGCCTGCCCCGGCGATGATCACTTTAATGCCTCTCTCTTTTGCACTCTCTGCATATTCAAATAGTAAATCCGGCGTCCTGTGGGCGGAAACGACTCTTTTTTCATAGGGAATCTCAAGCTGTTCCAATGATTCACAAGCGTATTTCATCGTTTCCCAATCCGAGACACTTCCCATAATAACCCCAACTTGCGGTTTCATATCATCATTCCCTCCAACACTCATATTATGGCGTCCCGAGTATGCAGCTGGACGCTTATCATTAGCTATTACATTTTAAATTAAAAAACCGGACAGATTGCTTCTCATCGAGAAAGCAACCTGCCCGGAAAAGAAAGCCCTTTTGAAGAAAAAACTCAAAAAGACTTGGCTAGTTTCCGAATTAGTCAGATGCTTTTCTCATAGTCCGATGATTTACGGTCATCAGGTAGAAACTTTTGGGCCATATCCCCATGATTATATGAGATGTATTAATGTAACTTCATCTTACCTTCCGGCTATTTTAATGTCAAGTTAAAATCGAATATTTTTACATGATATTAATGAATCGTTCGTGTTTTACTCAATTAACTTTGCTTCGAATACAATTTTCCGATCAACTGGCACATAATGGACTTTACCATTCTCAATTCTCTCGGCAAAGATGGGCTCTTCCGTTCGCCTTACAGGGAAGTAACCTGCTGCTTTTATTCGATCTAAACATGCATCGATGGTCTCTCCCTCGATAACTTCAAACTTTTCCTTACTCTTTTTACTCACAATACCGATCCCTTCCAAAATTCTATATTGTTTGCATTCTCCCTTAGCACCCAACTTGGATATAATCATTAATAAATTCTTCCTAGAATAATGAAAAGAACAAGTAAAGGCAAGGTCAATTTCAATAGATGTTTCCATTCGAATTCCCTTGTATGTCCCTAATACATATACTTCACAGAAAAAGACGTGATTAACGCTTAATTCTGCCCCTTCTGCCGCAAAAAAAGGGCCCTATCATCATCCACTGTACATTTATTCAATATCCCGACCTCCGCCCCTTCTTATTCATTTAATCCTCTTCAAGCTAAACCACTGCTCTGTTCTCTATGATTGCGGTACATAATTCCATTTTCAGCTCGACTTTCTTCGGCCATTCGGTTTCTCCTGATTGCTTATATAACCCATATACGGAAATCATTGTCCAAATATAACTTTCCAAACTTGTTGGATGGCTTCCTGAGGTTCCGAGACATCCCCTTGGGGAAGTATGAACATCACATATTTTTGTTCATCGAACATTCGTGACTCCATACAAAATTCACCTGTTTGTCGAATTCTATCGTGTCTAGGACGAATAAGATGCTTATTCACCATTATTTCGTAATGTTATTAGTTTTCATTCTCGACTAATCCCCATATCAAACCAAAGAGACACAAAAAAAGACCAGCCGGATGGCTGATCTTTAAAATGGCTTGGCGGCGTCCTACTCTCACAGGGGGAAACCCCCAACTACCATCGGCGCTGAAGAGCTTAACTGCCGTGTTCGGAATGGGAACGGGTGTGACCTCTTCGCTATCGTCACCAAACATATCAGGAACGTTGTTCCTTCAAAACTAGATAATAAGAAGGTATTTCATTTTTCAAAAAGCGTTGGTTAAGTCCTCGATCTATTAGTATCAGTCAGCTCCACATGTCGCCACGCTTCCACCTCTGACCTATCAACCTGATCATCTTTCAGGGATCTTACTAGCTTGCGCCATGGGAAATCTCATCTTGAGGGGGGCTTCATGCTTAGATGCTTTCAGCACTTATCCCGTCCGCACGTAGCTACCCAGCTATGCCTTTGGCAAGACAACTGGTACACCAGCGGTGCGTCCATCCCGGTCCTCTCGTACTAAGGACAGCTCCTCTCAAATTTCCTGCGCCCGCGACGGATAGGGACCGAACTGTCTCACGACGTTCTGAACCCAGCTCGCGTACCGCTTTAATGGGCGAACAGCCCAACCCTTGGGACCGACTACAGCCCCAGGATGCGATGAGCCGACATCGAGGTGCCAAACCTCCCCGTCGATGTGGACTCTTGGGGGAGATAAGCCTGTTATCCCCGGGGTAGCTTTTATCCGTTGAGCGATGGCCCTTCCATGCGGAACCACCGGATCACTAAGCCCGACTTTCGTCCCTGCTCGACTTGTAGGTCTCGCAGTCAAGCTCCCTTGTGCCTTTACACTCTACGAATGATTTCCAACCATTCTGAGGGAACCTTTGGGCGCCTCCGTTACTCTTTAGGAGGCGACCGCCCCAGTCAAACTGCCCACCTGACACTGTCTCCCACCCCGATAAGGGGC
>NZ_JBHXAS010000017.1:0-66355 GCF_042727425.1 Peribacillus sp. NPDC060253 | reverse complement strand
GGTATAATGTTTTATATGTGAAATACTTATTATGGAAAATCACAAGATGTAAATGACGGAACATATGAGTGATCTTTTTTATTTTTTCTTATTTGCATATTTCAATATAATTGGGTGATCAAGATTCATTCAGTGTTATTCTATCGGTACGTCAATGAAGATAGACCGTTCGAATAGTTTTATATATGTAAATATGATTTAATTAATAAACACATAAACTATTTATCCATGAAGAGAAAAGGATTGTGAGGTTAGAAAGGATGCCAATTAGTCAACTAAAAGAATACTCGATACACTATCGGGAATCGGGAGAAGGTAAAGCTCTCGTTATCCTGCATGGTTTAGGGAATAATTCTCAATCATGGAGTCAACAGCTCAGTCAGATGAGTGAAGAATTTAGAGTAATTGCCTGGGACGCACCAGGGTACGGGGAAAGCTCCGATCCTAAAGCAGAATTTCACGAATTTTCACAGTTTGCGGATGTCTTGAAAGAATTTCTTGATAGTCTTGGTTTGCAATCCGTTAACCTACTCGGTCATTCGATGGGCTCGGCAATCGCTATTGATTTTACAAGCCGTTTCCCGGAAATGGTTGATGCCTTGATCATTTCTGATGCGACACGTGGGGCAGCTGGTGTTAGCCTAAAAGAAAATAAGCGAAAACTCGAGAATAGATTACAGTCCATCGATACGTTAAAACCAAGTGAACTTGCAAAAAAAAGAGTGAAAGCGCTAGTGTCGCCAAATGCTCCTGCAGAGGTGGTGAAGGAAGCTGAGCGCATCATGTCGCAAGTGCGTCCTGCTGGATATCGTTCTGTCTCTTACTCTTTATCAAATTTAAACCAAATGGATATCCTTTCTTCCATTACTGTACCGACATTGGTGATGTGTGGTGAACTGGATCAGGTCACACCTGTGAGTGAATCAAGAATTTTTCATGAATTGATTTCGAATTCCGAATTTGTCATCGTACCGAATACCGGCCATTTATGCTATCAGGAAGATCCAAGGGTGTTCAATGAATTGGTTACACAGTTTTTACAGAGACAATTGGCCAAAAATGAAGCAAGCAAGATACAAAACATTTACTAAGTAACTTGCAGGCTAAGTTGTACATATACTGCAAGTTTTTTCTTTCAAGGTGTCAATTTTTAATACAGTCAGCGTAACTGAATAGTTTTTTTACAACGGGAGGAATACTTGAATGGCAAGCGAAGAGAAAGAGAAATATAGTGCGAATTCATTGGTAAGAGGCTTGGAAATCATTAAGCTCTTTAATGAACTACAACCGAGTTTATCGCTTTCAGAAATTGCAAAACAACTGGGAGTAAGCAGAACTGTACCCTATCGATTATTATTTACATTACAAAATATTGGATATCTGTCACAGGATGAACATACAAAACGTTATAGTTTAACCCCTAAAGTCCTTGAATTGGGTTTCAGTTATTTGTATAGCTTGAAATTCCAGGAAATAGTCCAGCCTTATATGGAGACTCTTCGTGATGAAATCGGAGCCTCCTGCCATCTGTCCATTTTGGATGGGCAGGAAGTTGTGTATGTAGGAAGTGCCCCTATCAGAGGGGTATCCGCCGTCAATGTAAACATAGGTTTACGACTGCCAGCACATGCGTTGGCCAATGGGAAATTACTATTGGCTTATCAGCCGAAAGAAATGCTTATGCAAATGTTCAAAATCTCAAACCTCACTCCATATACAGACAAAACCCTTACAACGCCGGGTGAGTTTCAAAAACAGTTGGAATCCATTCGGGAAAATGGTTATTCAATGACAAGCGGGGAATTCCACCCAGGGATCCTTTCCGTTGCCGCTCCAATTTTTGACCGGACTGGAAAAGTATTGGCTGCCTTGAATGTCGTGGCAACAGAGTCGGCTTACCAGGAAGATTTCATCGATAAAATCGCCTTGCCGAAACTGTTGGAGGTATCTCGGCAGTTATCCGTTTATATGGGATATAGTGGAGCTAAGCCGTTTCAACATGATGATTTCTTATAATGATTAAGTGTCAATCTGAAAAATGAAATTCCGATAGTGTGGATACCCTTATAGGGTATCCACACTTTTTTGTCGTTTTGAAAATGAACTATTCGGTTGAGATGTTTCAAGTTATTCCAAGAGAGAGGATTGTTCGGATTATAAAAATAGTTTTAAATATTCTAAAAACTCATTGACAATGCAAGGGTTTCATTTTAGAATTAATTCATAGATAAAACAATGTTTTGCTAATGAAACACAATGCGAGTTAGAAACAACCAATAAGGGAGGATTTTTAAAATGACAAAAGAAACCTTTTCAGTGAAAGACTTTGAAAAAAAACATGTTGCTAGATTGAAAGACCGTACACTTGATTGGAACGTCTTGAAATTCCAAGAAGAAGTCGATCCAGCTTATAAACGTGCACAGATGAGGTATATCGGACGTGGGGCCACGGCGAATAACGATACGAATGTAATTGCTGGTGAGCATTTTACACTCAGTACAATGGTGCTTCCCCCGGGATGTATCGGACCTTTACACCTTCACGATGATGTAGAAGAAGTGTTTTTCATTCTTGAGGGTGAAGTTACGGCTTTGATTCAAGAAGATAGCTATAGCGAAGTGCATGAGATCAAACTAAGTGCAAGAGACTGCATCAGCAGCCCGCCTGGAGTATATCGGGGAATTAGGAATGACGGCGATGTCGAGGCGCGCATGCTTGTAATGCTTGGGGCAGTGAAGCCTAACCTGCCAACATATCCTGAAGGAAGCGCGCTGGAAGAACTACGTAAGCAACGCTCCAAAGAAAGAGAAGCCATCATTAAAGACTGATCATTTTACCAAAGAGGGGCACCTGCATTATGAAAATTAATGAGGCGCCCTTTTCGATTAGATTGTTAAATGTGGTCGATGCAACCTATCAAAAAAGCAATCTATTTTATGGGAGGTATAAAAAAGATGCTTGGAATTACTCATTTACGACATATTGGTTTGATTACGCCGAATTTTGACGAGCAAGCAGTGTTTTATGAAAAGGTTTGGGGACTGGATAGAGTGGATGTTCCAGAAGAAGAGAATACCGTTTATTTTCGCGGCGCTGGACCGGAACATCATATTTTAAGCCTTCATAATGGTGAAAAACGTGGGTTGCACCATATATCTTTCGGCATGGTCGATAAAAATGCAGTGGACCGTGCAGCTGAGATATTGCAATCAAAGGGAGTTCGAATTATTAAACAACCTGGATATTTGGAGGAAGCAGGTGCTGGTTATGGCCTGAGGTTCATCGATCCAGAAAACCGAGTGATTGAGCTTTCAGCTTGGGTGGAGATTCAAACATCCGTTTGGAACAATAAAAATGTAGATCCAGTGAAACTGAATCATGTTGTCATGAACACAAAAAACTTAGATATGATCGTTGAGTTTTATACAGATGTACTTGGTTTTAAAGTGACTGATTGGAGCGAGCACCAAATGTCTTTTCTAAGGTGCAATAGGAAGCATCACTCCATTGCCTTTAACCAAGATGTACATGCCTCCGTCAATCATATTGCATACGAAGTCGATTCCGTGGATGAACTGATGCGCGGCATAAGCAATGTTCGAAAAGCGGGGCTGTCAGAACTCTGGGGACCTGGGCGTCATGGCCCTGGAGACAATATTTTCTGTTATTTTCAGGACCGAGGCGGTTTCGTTATGGAGTATACATGCTATTTGGAAACGATTGAAGATGAATCAGAATGGAGAGCACGTGTATGGAAACGGGTACCGCACTTAATGGATCAATGGGGTATTGCTGGGCCTCCGAAGCCCGAAGCACGCAAGGCAATGGGAGGAGATCCTGATCCGGGCTGGGTGGATGCTGAAATAGATGATTCAGTCTTGGCGGAAAAATGAGGAGAAGTTACATTATCCGCCATTTCCCATCCGCGTAAAGTTACCTTTTTGTACTATTAAGGGACAGCGATTAAGGAAAATGGCTTTGAAAAGGAGTGATGAGAATGGATTTAGGTTTGAAAGGAAAAGTGGCTGTCATTATGGGCGGCACGTCGGGCGTGGGCTTAAAAACAGCAGAAATGTTTTTAGCTGAGGGAGCGAAAGTGGCTATATGCGGCAGAAGCAGCGAGCGTATGGAAAATGCCCAAAGTCATTTGCTCACATTTGGTGATAAGGCAGATATTTTTGCATCAACTTGTGATGTCACCTCAAAATCGGATGTGGATTCTTTCATTAATGGGACGGCTGAAAGGTTCGGCGGGATCGATATATTGGTGAATGCAGCCGGTCAAAGCGTGATGGGTTACTTTTTTGACATTACGGATGACCAGTGGGATGAACAAATTCAATTAAAGTTTTTTGCCATCATATATGCGGTTCGTGCTGCGCACCCTCATTTAGTGAAAAGGGGAGGCGGTCGGATCATTAATATTAATGCAACACTTGCTAAAGAACCGGAACGTCACATGGTAGCGACTGCAGCAGCACGGGCTGGTCTCTTGAATTTAAGCAAAACGCTGTCCCAGGAACTAGCCTTTGACAATATACTAGTGAATTCCGTGAGTCTTGGATTGATCCGGACTGATCAATGGGAGCGTAGAAGATTGAAAAATGCACCTGATATGGATCCGGAAGAATACTACGGTGATCTTGCGAAGAAACGGAATATTCCACTCGGTCGTGTAGGCGAAGCAGAAGAAGTCGCCAGTGTCATTGTTTTCCTTGCTTCAGACAAAGCAAGTTATGTAGCGGGTTCGACAATTGAAACGGCAGGAGCGATCGGTAAGGCATTATAATCATATTATAAAAAAGGTAGGATAACGCGATGAAAATACAAGAAAAAATAGAGTTCACAACTGCCGATTCCATCGTAAAGGAGCTCGTTCTTGCAGGAGTGGAAGCTGCATTTGGGATTGTCAGTATTCATAATATGCCTATCTATGATGCGATTCTTAGAGAAGGTAGCATTAAACTCATTTGTTCCCGCGGAGAGAGCGGTGCAGTCAATATGGCCGATGGTTATGCCCGCGCGACTGGTAAATTAGGTGTAGTGATTACCAGTACTGGAACAGGGGCGGGAAATGCGGCAGGTTCATTAGTGGAAGCTTGGGCCGCTGGCGTCCCTCTTCTACATCTTACAGGGGAAGTTGCTTCTTCTTATCTTGGAACGGGCAGAGGATACATACATGAATGTAAAGACCAGCTCTCAATGATGAGCGGCGCTTGTAAAAATGCTGTAAGGCTTAGAAATCCTGCCCAAACTGCTGCAGTTGTAAGGAAGGCGATAACTGAAGCATTGACTGCGCCGACGGGACCAGTTACTTTGGAGATTCCTATTGATTACCAATCGGCTATCATAGAAGATCTCTCGCTCGATGGGATACGGGAATCATCGGTTGAAATAAAGTCAAATGCATTCATTCCTGAACAAGCCGTACAAAAAATAGTTGCAGCACGCCGTCCTGTGATATGGGCCGGAGGTGGGGTCATCAGTGCCAATGCCACGCAAGAGTTGCGGAAATTGGCGGAGATCCTGGGTGCAGCAGTAATAACCAGTCAATCTGGAAAAGGTTCGATCCCGGAAACCCATGAACAATGTATAGGACATTTTGCGGCTTATGAGCCAACAAAAGAGTTTTTAAGGAATGCGGATTTATTGATTAGCGTAGGTGTCCGATTCAGAGGAAATGAAACGTCCAATTGGAAGGTACCGGTGCCTGAAGAACATATAGCGATCGATGCGGATTTGCAGGCGATTAACCGAAACTATAAAGCAACGCTAGGTTTGGTTGGCGATGCCAAAGATATGCTTGCTGCCATTAATCAGAAGCTTGAAGGAAATTCAGTACAAGCGGAACTTTCTTATATAGAAGAAGTCCGTTCGCTTAGAAATGAAGTGCGCGCTCAACTTCGAGAAACGCTAGGTCCTTATGAGCAATTTGTAGATGGCATGAGGGAGATATTACCGTTTGATACGATATTAGTTCGTGACGTAACTGTACAGGCAAACGTTTGGGGCAGCCGTTTATTTGAAATCCGTGAGCCGAGAACATCCATTCATGCATCAGGGGGAGGAATTGGTCAAGGTCTTCCGACTGCAATTGGTGCCCAAAAGGGATGTCCGGATAAAACCGTGGTTCTGATGGCTGGAGACGGTGGGTTTATGGTGAATGTCGGGGAAATGGTAACGGCAGCTGAAGAAAACTTACCAGTTATCATCGTATTGTTTGATGATTCAGGCTATGGGGTTCTTCGCAATATTCAAACAGCCGCGTATGGGCGACAGGTAGCCGTGGATTTATTGAGTCCCGATTTCGTAAAACTGGCAGAATCCATGCACTTTAATGCTGTCAGGATTGGGTCTGGAGATGAATTCGTATCCGAATTGAAAAAGGCGAAAGAAAGACGTAAGCCTTCAATGATCGTTGTTGATATGGAAGCTGTGGGACCAATGGCCAAGCCATTTGGAGGACCTCCAGGAGCTGCGGAAGCTTTTAAGCCCAAAAAATTATAATGGAGGAATTTGAATGATTTTGACGTACCCATTTGTTTCAGGAAAATACCTTGTTGATGGAGAATGGATGGAAAGTGCAGAAAAAGCTGATGTGAGCAATCCTGCAAACACATCGGAAGTGGTTGGCCAGGTGGCAAAATGTTCTGAGGAAATTGTCAATGATGCGATCGAAGCGGCTGAAAAGGCTTTTAGAACATGGTCGCGAACGGATATATGTGATCGGGCTAACCGGATGAATGCAGCGGCAGCAGAATTATCAAAAGTAATTGAAGAAAATGTAACCATGTTTGTCCGGGAAAATGGGAAAAGCCTTGTTGAAGCTAAGAAAGATTTATTACGCTGTGTTGAAGTCATGAAAAGCTGCGCGGCAGAGTTACTTGATTGGTGGAAACCAGAAGTGCTTCCAGGAAAACAAAAAGTCCAAATCAGAAGAAGAGCAAGAGGAGTCACGGCAATTATCACACCGTGGAATTCTCCAATGATATTAACCTTTAAACGGGTTATACCTGCTGTTTTAGCAGGCAATGCCGTTGTAGTAAAACCTGCCACGAATTGCCCATTAACGATTATGACTTTTTTGAAAGTAGTAGCGGAACACTTTCCTCCGGGAGTCATCAATATAGTGTCAGGATCAGGAAAAGCTATCGGTGACAAACTTTGCTCGGATTCCCGAGTCCGGACAGTGGCATTTGTCGGGAGTACTGAAACCGGAAAAGATATAATGAAGAAGTCAGCTGGAAATCTACAAAAAGTATATATGGAACTTGGCGGCAATGATCCTGCTATCATCATGGAGGACGCCAATATGGATGAAGCGGCAATCAAACGTTTGAGAATGGGGATTTTACGAGCCTCAGGTCAAGTGTGTTCTGCGGTTAAACGAGTGTACGTCCAAGAATCACGTTTTGATGAGGTTGTTGAAAAACTGACTAAAGAATTTAATCGGGTGGTAGTTGGTGATGGTATTCAGCCTGATGTAACAATGGGTCCATTGAATAATAAAGCACAGTATGACTACGTGAATGGCTTGATCGAAAGAACGGAACATTCAGGCGGAAACATAATCACTGCAGGCATTCAACTAAATCCAGAAACTTGGGATAAAGGTTACTATATGCTTCCTTCTATTATTACAGGTGTCAATCAGCATAGTGAAGTGGTTCGGGTCGAACAATTCGGACCCATCATTCCAATTTTACCTTTCAATGATATTAATGAAGCTGTAAAATTAGCAAATGATAGTGAGTTTGCCCTGCGTGCATCTGTTTGGACCGAGAATGAAGATATTGCTATCGAAATGGCAGATCGCCTTGAAGCTGGTGCGGTTTTTCATAATAATCATACCGTTTTCAACGACTTGGCTCTGGATTTCCCTGGTTTAAAGGAAAGTGGCGTTTCCCGGGAAACAAGGCATTGTGGGTTGGAATTCTTTGCAGATTCATTCGGGTTTGCTGATTGAGAAAGGATGAAACTTCATGAAATTAGGCTTAATCGGATGCGGGAACATCGGGAAATTCCTGCTTCAGGCAATAAATAATGACGGACTTCTTCCAGGTGGGAAAATCGTTGCGATTTATGCACGCCGTGAAGAAATCGCAGCCCAACTAGCTGAGGAATTTAGTACACAGTCCTATAAGGATGTCGACGCACTTCTTAAATCGGATGTGGATGTAGTCATAGAAGCAGCAACGATTGAAGCTGCAGAAGAGTATGCAATGACCGTTCTTAAAAGCGGAAAAGATCTTTTGCTAAGCAGCATAGGAGTGATGGCGGATGCTGGATTTGCAGAAGAATCAAACAATATTTGCAGAAATAATAACGTTAATATTTACCTACCTTCTGGTGCGATCGGAGGTCTTGATGTACTTAAATCGGCAAAAGCTGTGAATGGACTTGAATCCGTTTGCATAACCACAAGAAAGCCTCCCAACGCATTGCCATCAGGTTCGTCATTGGTAGAAGAAACGGTCTTATTCCAAGGGTCGGCTTCAGAAGCGATCAAGCAGTTTCCGAGAAATATTAATGTGGCGATTGTGCTGTCTTTGGCTGGTCTTGGACCTGAAAAGACGAAAGTGAAAATCATTGCCGATCCAAATGTGACTAAAAACATTCACCTAATTGAAGCGTCAGGTTCGTTCGGGAAATTCAGACTTGAAGTGGAAAATGATCCGATGCCAAATAATCCAAAAACGAGTTATCTAGCCGCGTTAAGTGTTTTGGCTACGCTGCAAAACAAGGAAAAGTGCCTTCAAATCGGGTAATGAATGATAAATCAAGCTAATGAAGGGGGAGGAAAAAATATGCTTAAAACAGATAAATCATTAGAAGAAATGTCTAAACATCAAGTTGTTAACTATTTGAATGAAACGGTTAAACCAGAGGAAGGCGTCATACCTGCATACCTCCTGGGAGATCAAAAGGTATACGATATCGAACATGAAAAAGTGTTTTTGAAAACATGGGTCTTTGTCGGCCATGAATCTGAAGTTCCAAACAAAGGTGACTTCATGACCCGCGAACTTGCTGGCTACTCGCTCATCATCACGCGTGATGGTGAAGGGGAAATCCGCGCATTTTACAATATGTGCACACATCGTGGAATGAAGCTATGTCGTGCAGATAAGGGGAACAAATCTTTATTTACATGTCCTTATCATGGTTTTAATTTTAAAAACACAGGGGAGCTCGTGGGGGTGCCCCTGCAAAAGGATATTTATGGAGGTACGCTTGACCGTTCAGAAATGGGTCTTCACAAAGTGAAACTGGAATCCTATAAAGGTCTTTTATTTGGAACTTGGAACGAAGAAGCCGAGCCGCTTGAAGATTTTCTTGGCGATATAAAATGGTATTTGGATATACTCGTAGGGCGCGCTGAAATGGAAGTGATCGGGGTCCCTCAAAGATTCATTGTCAATTCCAACTGGAAAGTGGGTTCAGATAACTTTGTTGGTGATTCCTATCACACGATGGTCACACATGGTTCCATTGCAAAACTGGGCATGGTACCCAACGCAACCTACTCGAAGCGTGGTTTTCAAATCCATATGGATAACGGCCATGGATTAAATTTAGGGACACCGAATCCCGACTTCGCATTCCCGGAAGAATTGAAAGAAGAATTTAAAAGTAATTTGTCTGAAGAACAGTATGAAGTGTTATCAAACTTAAAGAATATGATTGGAAACGTTTTCCCGAACTTGTCATTCTTAATTTCCCATACAAAAATCAAAGACCAGTTTATCTCTAACACTTCCATTAGAATGTGGCGCCCAATTGGTCACAATAAAATGGAAGTGATTGCTTGGATGCTTGTGGAAAAAAACGCCTCTCAAGATTGGAAAGACCGGTCAAGAGATTCGTTTATCTTGACCTTTAGCCCATCCGGTATTTTTGAACAGGATGATACGGAAGTATTTACGGACATTACAGAAGCAGCCCAAGGCCCAATGCCTTTTATAAAGAATTTAACCTATAATTATACTATGGGTCTTCATCGTGAACCTGTTGATTTTATAGGGCCGGGGATTGCTTACGATGATAAATTCACAGAAGCGAGCCAACGGAATTTTTACAAATACTGGTTGGAATTGATGACGAAATGATAAACGGGAGGGGGAAGGGAAATGAACGTGGAAAAAATGCTGATTAAATGTGAATTTGAACAGTGGTTGTATGATGAAGCAGAATTGCTGGATGATATTGAATTTGATGGTTGGTTCGATTTAATGCACTCTAGCTTGCGCTATCAAATGCCTGTGCGAGTCAATAAAGAAGGTGTGGAACGTCCGGATTATTCGACAGACATGTTCACATTTAATGATGATATCGAGCTGTTGAGGCTGCGTGTGGATCGATTGAAAACGGATTATGCATGGGCCGAAATCCCGCCATCAAGAACACGGCGTTTTGTCTCTAACGTGAGCGTTAAAGACTACATTGAAGGGGAAAAGGCAATCGTGAAGAGCTATCTGCTTATCTATCGAAGCCGCAGCACCGATATTCAACACGATTTGATTTCGGGGGAAAGAAATGATGAATTCATATTTGAAGATGGTAAATGGAAACTCTCCAAACGAGTATTCATTGTCGACCAAACAACGATAAATACTAGGAATCTTGCTATCTTCGTATAATATTGACTAGCACATAAAAGATCATATGGAGGTTGGTTACAATGGCAACGGGGTTAAAGGATAAAGTGGTGTTGATTACCGGAGGCAATTCGGGTATAGGGGAAGCTGTCACTCGACGTTTTATACAAGAAGGGGCAAAAGTCAGTATCATTGGCCGCTCTTTGGAAACGTTAAAGAAAATGAAAGAGGAATTTGGTGAAGAGATTCTCATTAACCAAGGAGATGTAAGTATTTACGAAGACAATGAAAAGGCTGTACAGGCCACTGTCGAGCAATTTGGAAAGCTTGATGTTTTCATTGCTAATGCAGGAGTCTTCGATGGATTTGCAAAATTTTCTGACGTAACTCCCGATGCACTTTCCGAAGCATATGATTTTCTGCTCAATATTAATGTTAAAGGCTCATTCTTCGGTGCGAAAGCAGCTCTTGATGAACTGCAAAAAACAAATGGCAATATTATTTTCACCGTTTCTGGTGCAAGTTTCTATCCTGATGGAGGCGGCGTATGGTACACAGCCAGCAAGCATGCTCAAATCGGTTTGATGCGGCAACTAGCGTTCGAACTCGCACCGAATATTCGCGTTAATGCTGTAGCACCTGGAGGAACACTGACAGCATTATCGGTCATACCACCTCTAAAACCATTTGTGAAAATCGTGGATAATGAGACGAAGGCCAGCAGCATAAAGAAAAGAAACCCACTTCAGCTTGCCCAGATGCCCGAAGATCATGTTGGTGCTTATGTCCTCCTAGCATCGGACGAAGCGCGCGCAATTACTGGCGAAGTCATTTCCAGTGATGGTGGTTTGTCAGTTCGCGGACTTGGTTGAGTTTATACCTAAATAAACTTAGAAAGAAGGTTTATAAATATGACTGAACCACTTTTGGGCAATAGGAATATTAATCAATTAGCATTCGTTGTAAAAGATATTGAAGCTGCTAATCTAGCTTTTACAAAATTGCTAGGCATTAAGATGACAGATCCATTTCTAACGGGTGATAGTACAGTATCGAAAGTGACCTTTAGAGGTGTACCAACGGAGGCAAGATCTAAACTGGCTTTTCTAAATACACCAACCGTCCAATTTGAACTAATAGAACCCGATAAAAATCCAGGAACGATGCGTGAGTTCCTGGATGAAGTAGGTGAAGGGATCCACCATATTGCTTTTGATGTAGACTCTATTCAAAAGAAGCTGCTAATCATGGAAAAAAGTGGATACCCAGCTTTGCAAACGGGTGAATTCACTTCGAGTGACGGCCGGTATGTATATGTGGATACACTAGATGATCACAAAACGTTAGTTGAACTGCTTGAAAGTGAAGAGACAAGAAAAACGGCATGGGAAAAACCAGAAGATGCAAGTGTTCAGCCGTTATTAGGGACTAACAAAGTGGAACAGCTTGCGTTAGTTGTAAAAGACCTGGATGCGGCTGCAGATGCATATTGTAAGTTGTTGGGTATTGAAAAACCTCCCATCATTCATTCTGGATCAACCGAAATTACAAATGTGATTTACAAAGGGAAGCCCACCGAAGGAAAATCAACATATATGTTCATTGATACTCCGTTCATTCAGATTGAATTGATCGAGCCAGGCGAATCACCTAGTACGTGGAAAGATCATCTTGAAACATATGGTGAGGGTGTTCACCATATCTCTTTTGTCGTTAAAGACATGGAGGCTAAAATGAAGATGTTAGAAGAAATGGGCTATCCGGTCATACAGACAGGAAACTTTTTTAACGGAAAAGGAAGATATGCCTATATGGATACAACATCGACTTATAAAGTGATTATTGAATTGCTAGAACGTTTTGATGGGTAAATCTTGTTCATGTGACCACTAAATGGTGTTCATGCTGCGATTTCATGAACTCATCACACTTACATGGTTAGGTTAAAGTTATCGTACAGCCATTTTTCAGCATTCTCCTACTAGCTGATTCACTAGACATGTGAAATCCCAAAAGCATGTATAAGGCAATGGCATGCAATATTTCCAACCATGACTCGGTATGGATGGAAATATTGCGAAATGTTGTTACATATTTATATAGTTTGATATACACATCATAAGGTCTTTTACATGTAATAGATTAATGAAAGCGTTTTCTCCAATGGTCATCCTATCGGCTTGGCTTCATAGGCCACTTTTTATTTAATTCAGTTATAAAAGTCTTGACATTCTTTTTATCTTCCATAATTGGGGAATAGACGTACGAAAGCGTTCTGTTAAAGGACTCATTTTTCAACTGTATAATCGAAAGTAATTTATTTTGAACATCCCTCTCAATGACACTTCGGGAGAGAAGAGCGAGACCTGCACCATTTTTTATAAGTGTTTCTTTAATTCCTTGGTTACTGCTTATGGTAAGTATCGATTTAATTTTCAAGCCATTTGAACGTATGACGTGATTAAGGTATTCACGTGTACCAGATCCAACTTCCCTAGTTACCCATGCTTGGTTATGTAGGTCAGTAATCGCTACTTCGCGTTTACAAGCGAGCTCATGATCGTTCGAAGAAACGACGAATAACTCATCTTGCATAAAGGGGTGTACGGAAAGCTCTTTTTCATTTGTTTGACCTTCGATTAAACCAATATCCACTTTGTATAACCGAACGGCTTGAACAATTTCTTCGGTGTTTCCAATAACAACTTGAAGCTCAAGTTCCGGATAGTCTTTTTGAAGGTCATTGAGTAATGAAGGTAATATGTATTCTCCTATTGTAAAACTTGCCCCAATCTTTAATTCCCCTTTGATGGACCTATCATGTTCTAATATGTCTTGTCTGGTCTGTTCATAGATGGTGAGCATTTGCTTAGCCCGATCGTACAGGATTTCTCCTGTTAAAGTGACTTTTAAGAATTTAGGGGAGCGTAGAAATAATTTGGTTTGAAACTCTTCCTCTAATTTTTTAATGTGTAAACTTACACTTGGTTGTGACATAAGCAGCATTTCAGCTGTTTTTGTAAAGTTTTTTACTTCTACAAGGGTCACAAATGTTTTTAAAGCATCATAATACATAGGAATCCCGCCTTATTATTAATATTCTTAATAGTTGCAATGAATTATATATATTTTACTAATGATGTGCCTTCTGGTAAAGTTTAATGAGAAACTTATTTTAGGAAGAGTCTAGGCTAGGGAAGGCAATCGTCCTTAATAACCTTATTTTTATTTATAGCGAGCTGTGAAAAAGTGTTCCCTCCTTAAGTGAGCTGAATTTTCTAAATTTTTTTACGGTTAAAACCAACTTGATCTATAGGAGTAAATGAGTTTCATAGATTGAGAAAAAAGTTTAAACCCACTCGTAATACATAAGAATCAACTAACATAAGTTTATATTCCTTTGTGAGGTGGAAAACGTGCAACTTCAAGTAAGTAACAGTCCTTTTAATCATGAACAGGCAGAGCTTCTTAACAATCTACTTCCAAGCTTGACAGAAACACAAAAAGTTTGGCTGAGCGGTTTTCTGGCCGCAACTTTGACAGTGTCCGATACAGGTACAGCCGACGTACGGGTGATGGAAGCTCAATCTAGCGGGAAGACAATATCAAAAGAGGTTACCATCCTTTACGGTTCACAGACGGGAAATGCTCAAGGATTGGCTGATAATGCTAAAAGAACGCTTGAGGGTAATGGATATCAAGTAACCATTTCATCCATGAGTGACTATAAAGTGAACAACTTGAAAAAGGTTCAGAATCTTCTTATTGTGGTAAGTACGCACGGAGAAGGTGATCCACCGGATAATGCGTTGTCATTCCATGAGTTTCTTCATGGCAGAAGGGCGTCAAGACTTGAAGATCTCCGCTTTTCCGTATTGGCGCTTGGGGACAGCTCATATGAGTTTTTCTGTGAAACGGGAAAACAATTCGATAGGCGCCTGGAAGAACTGGGCGGGACGCGGCTTTTCCCGCGGACGGACTGTGACCTTGATTATGATGAGCCTGCTGCAGAATGGCTGGAAGGAGTCATTACTAGCTTAAGTGAGGAGCAAGGGAGTAAAGTTACCGCCGTTCCAACTACGGCAGCTCCAGTAAATGCTCACGCGTATTCCAGGACGAACCCGTTTAAAGCGGAGGTGCTGGAAAATATAAACTTGAACGGCCGTGGCTCCAATAAAGAGACACACCATCTCGAATTATCACTGGAGGGCTCTGGCCTAACATTTGAACCTGGTGACAGCCTTGGTATTTATCCGCAGAATGATGCGGTTTTAGTGGATATGCTTCTTAAGGAACTCAATTGGGAATCAGAAGAGGTCGTGAAGGTCAACAAGCAAGGTGACCTTCGGAAATTTAGGGAATCGCTCATCTCTGATTTTGAAATAACCGTATTAACAAAATCACTCCTTGAGCAAGCAGCACAGCTTTCAGGCAACGAGGATTTAAAGGCACTTCTATCACCTGGAAATGAAGAAAAACTAAAAGAATATCGTGAAGGCCGTGATTTGCTTGATTTTGTCCTTGATTTTGGTTCATGGGGTGAATCGGCGCAAGAGTTCATCTCCATCCTTCGAAAAATGCCAGCCCGTCTTTATTCGATCGCGAATAGCTTATCCGCATATCCGGATGAGGTGCATTTGACAATCGGAGCTGTCCGATATGAAAGCCACGGACGGGAAAGAAAAGGTGTCTGCTCGATATTATGTGCCGACAGTATACTGCAAGGGGATACGCTGCCTGTATACATTCAGCATAACCAGAACTTCAAGCAGCCTAAGAACCCAGACACTCCAATCATCATGGTTGGACCGGGGACAGGAATTGCTCCGTTCAGATCCTTTATCCAGGAGCGGGAAGAAATGAATGGGAAAGGGAAAACATGGCTCTTTTTCGGGGATCAGCATTTCGTGACCGATTTCCTATATCAAACTGAATGGCAAAAGTGGTTGAAAACAGGTGTACTTTCGAAAATGGATGTTGCCTTTTCGCGTGACACGGATGAAAAAGTGTATGTTCAACACCGGATGCAGGAGCAGAGCAGAGAATTATACGAATGGCTTCAAGAAGGAGCGGCGCTATACATTTGCGGTGACGAAAAAAATATGGCACATGACGTCCATAATACGCTCATTGAGATCATTGAAAAAGAAGGTCAAATGAGCCATGCTGATGCGCAAGCTTACCTAGACGAAATGCAACAGAATAAACGCTATCAACGTGATGTGTACTGAAAATAAGGATGAAAAGGAGATTACAACATGGTGAACCTACTATTAAAAGCACCGGAAGGCCCGCCTAGTGATGTTGAGCAAATAAAAGAAAAAAGCAATTATTTGCGAGGAACACTTGGAGAAGTGATGCTCGATCGAATCAGCGCCGGCATTCCAGATGATGACAATCGATTAATGAAACATCACGGCAGCTATTTGCAGGATGACAGGGATCTTCGAAATGAACGCCAAAAACAAAAACTTGAGCCTGCCTATCAGTTCATGCTGCGTGTCCGCATGCCAGGTGGGGTTGCACAGCCATCTCAATGGCTTGTTATGGATGACCTCGCTCAGAAATACGGCAACGGCACTTTGAAATTGACGACAAGACAGACGTTTCAAATGCACGGTATTTTAAAATGGAATATGAAAAAAACCATTCAGGAAATCCATGCGTCCATGCTGGATACCATCGCGGCATGCGGTGATGTAAATCGGAACGTAATGTGCAATTCGATTCCATTTCAATCCAAAATCCATTCTGAAGTATATGAATGGTCGAAAAAATTGAGTGATTATTTATTGCCCCGAACAAGGGCATACCATGAAATCTGGCTTGATGAAGAAAAAGTAGTCGGAACACCTGAATTGGAAGAAGTCGAACCAATGTATGGACCACTTTATTTGCCAAGGAAGTTTAAAATAGGCATTGCGGTTCCTCCATCTAATGACATTGATGTCTACTCTCAGGATCTTGGCTTCATAGCAATTGTTGAAAGTGGAAAACTCGTTGGTTTTAATGTGGCGATCGGGGGCGGTATGGGAATGTCACACGGTGATAAAGCGACATATCCCCAGCTAGCCAAAGTAATCGGATTTTGCCAGCCAGACAAAATAGTGGATGTGGCTGAGAAGATCATTACAATTCAGCGTGATTACGGAAACCGCTCCGTCAGGAAAAATGCACGGTTCAAGTATACGGTTGACAGGCTTGGGCTCGAACCGGTAAAGGCTGAACTTGAAAATCGGTTAGGATGGAAACTGGAGGAAGCGAGAACATATCATTTTGACAATAATGGTGACCGCTATGGCTGGGTAAAAGGCATGCAAGGAAAATGGCATTTTACATTATTTGTCGAGGGTGGCCGAATCGCCGATATCAATGATTACAAGCTGATGACCGGTTTGCGCGAAATCGCAAAAATTCATACGGGTGATTTCCGTTTGACCGCCAATCAAAACCTGATCATTGCCGATGTATCAAGTCAGAAAAAGAAGAAGATCATAGAATTGCTTGAAACATACGGTTTGACGGATGGTGCACATCATTCAGCGATCCGCCGTAGCTCGATTGCATGCGTGGCCCTTCCAACATGCGGATTGGCAATGGCAGAAGCAGAGCGTTATTTGCCGGTGCTGCTTGATAAAATTGAGACCATCGTTGATGAAAACGGACTGCGGAACGAGGAAATTACGATCCGCATGACCGGTTGCCCGAATGGCTGTGCCCGGCATGCACTTGGAGAAATTGGTTTTATCGGTAAAGCACCTGGGAAATATAATATGTATCTCGGTGCTGCATTCGATGGAAGCAGACTAAGCAAAATGTACCGTGAAAACATTGGTGAGGAAGAAATTTTAAAAGAGTTGCGTGTACTTCTTTCCCGTTATGCGAAAGAACGTCAGGAAGGAGAGCATTTCGGGGACTTTGTCATCAAGGCTGGCATCGTAAAAGAAGTGACGGACGGAACGAATTTTCATGATTGACTAAAACGAAAGAGAGGCAGGAATGCATTCCTGCCTCTCTTTTCATTCCGATACGCCAGTTTGAATAATGTTAACTTTAGTTTTTACTTTAATATCCATCGTGGGATATATCTTTTTCCATTGTTCATAGGTCATTTTTTTATTTTTGGCGCGGTATTTTTCCTTTAAGCCAATGGGGTCAATGTTTTTTTTCTGAAATTCTGCAATAAGGCGGTTAGCCTGTCTGGTTAAATCATCTTCCATATCGTGTTCTATCTTTTTAACCATCTCTCTATTAGTAAGGTTATCACTCCTCATTGATTCCTTGATTTGACCATTAATTTTGATGTTAATGGTAATGGAGGGCTGACTCTCTGAGCCGGATATATTATAATTTGACCCGCTTCGGATACTTTCCACTACAATATAGCTTTTTTTCTTGTCTTTTAATTTGAATTTGTAAATTCCCCGTCTATGAAATTGAACTAATGTCTTGAAAACAAACATATCTCCAGTTTTCACTTTACTGACCATCTTATTTTCATGAAACAAGGCATTACCGGAAACAGCTACATGATTACCACGTTTTATTATTATAGGAAGATACGAATCACCTCCACTTTCTAAAGAATGTCTTAAAAAAAGATGAAGGTTAGTATCCGGTCCGTTCCCGGTTATATTTTGTTGTTTAATTAAATCCGATAAAAAAATTCCAATATTCACATTCGAATTTGGTGGTTTCGTATTAACGACGTCCTTTACCTTTCCTTCGACGATGCCCAAGATAATCCTGTTGCCAAGTTGGGGATCACGATAAAGATAATCGGTCAGTTCTGTAATTCCGATTTTATGAACGATTTCCTCACTGAATAAAATGATGCGAGTCTGTCCAAGCAACACCGGCTTATCCGCTTTTTTGGAAACGACAGCCTGGACATCACTCGCCGTCGTGGATTTTCCGCTTAAGATTTGATATTTACCCATCGTATCTTGTTGGAAAATGGGGATGACGAATATTCCTTCGATCATATCATCCTTGATTAAATCGTAGCCTATGGCTTGGGACATATTAACCTCGTCAACCACTCTTGGCTGTGCACAGCTGCAAAGAAGGGAAAGAGCCAAGATAGCAGGAAGTAATTTTCTCATAAACGATTCCTCATTTTCTTTATATAGATGATGACCAATAAAAGAGGCAAGTATACAACAATGAAGAGCACCCCATATGGGTTGATTATTTTATTCAATACATAAATGGAATCGATATCAAAAACAAAAATATTGATAAGGAGAATAAAAATTGATATCCCCCATAACGGATACTTTTGCTGGACATTGAATAAGCGCTTGATACCCCTGCTGGCAGCCCACAAGGAAATGGTCATGTTTGGAATGATAACTATGGCCCACCATGAAATATCTATATATTCAAACCGTTGAATAAAGGGAAATTCGACAATGCTGGTCATTGTCAGTGTAGGCCATATATTTAAGACCAACTGTTTTTGTGAATAAAAGACCAGTGAAACTACATAAACGAACACGGTTATTAACGTTGTTATTAAAGCTCCGGCGTGAGCATATTTTTGAGAAGTTTCTGCATCTTTGATGAACGGATAAAACATCAGGATCAACTCAAAGCCAATCAGAGTTAAGGAAGTTTCTCTAGTTCCTTTCATAATATCCAATAGGCTGTGGGTGAACATAGGAAGCAAATTGGTGAACTCAGAATATTTCAAGGCATAAAAAAGAACAAATAAAAGCCAGTATGTTAATATATTGCTTAAAAAGGTAATCCCCGTAATCGTCCGGAACCCTCCCGTATTTATATAGTAAATCAGAATCAAGAAAACCAAAGAAAAAGCCCAAGAACCTACCTCTTCAAACATCCATACATGTATGATATTTATATAGCTGATCATGACTGTCATCCCAAGAATCAAAAAGTAAAAAACGAATAATAGACTGAAGAAATTCCCAATCCATTTCCCGAATGCTTGATTATTGGCGGTAATGATATCACCAGGTACAATACTGAAGATTTTATAGATAATCCAAATAAAAATATGAACGATCAGTCCGGCTAGGAGTATCGACATCCAGCCATCCGTCCCCGTTGACTTCGCTAAAACTCTTTGAAAACTTAACACACCTATTCCTGTTTGCATCGAATGCACTAAAAAAAACACATAGAACGGTGAAACCTTATATTTTTCATTAACACCTGCTTGGTTCATATAGGACCCTCATTCAAATCATTCATTAAAATCATTTTTTTTGTTTGGTGATTTTTTGGTCTGTGCCTGTCTTTCTGTATTTTTTGTGCGTAAATTTACAGGTCGCGACTTAAAAAGATTAAACGGAAGCCGAACAAAGCTGTCTTTCCAATCTTTCATGCGGAAGGGATATATGGGCTCCAGGTATGGGTGTCCCATCGAAGTTAGCTTGATAAGATGTGTCATCAAAAAAACGGACAATATGGAAATTCCAAGAAGCCCCCAAACTTGAGCCCCCAATAAAAAGGGGAACCGCAGTAACCGAATGGCATTGCCCATTTTATAAATAGGCGTTACAAATGATGCCAGTGCCGATAGGGCAACGATGATCAACAAGATGTTACTGGTCAGGCCTGCTACAACAGCAGCTTGTCCGATAACGATACCGCCGACGATACCTAATGTCTGACCAACTTTCGTTGGCAGCCTGGCGGCTGCTTCACGTAATAACTCAATGGAAATTTCTAGAAATAAAGCTTCAATCAATGGCTGAAAAGGAATCAAGTTCCTTGATGTGACAATCGTTTCCAAAAGGTCTTTTGGAATGAGTTCATAATGATAAGTCAGCACAGCTACATAAATGGGGGTAGCGAATATGGAAAAAGCGACCGCGAATATTCGTAATAAACGGAATGCCGACGCTGGAATCCAGGGCATATTATAATCTTCCATCGTAATAAAGTATTCCAAAAAAATGGTTGGGGTAATTAAAACGGAAGAGGATCTATCTACGATCAGGGCTACTTTACCTTCAGCTAATGCACTTGTGATGCGATCAGGTCTTTCCGTATATAGAAAAAGAGGAAACAAGGTATTTGAATCATCATAAAGCATTTGTGCGAGGTGAGATCCATCCAATATTTCATCAAAATCTACGTCATTGATCCTTTGTATAACGGTATCAACATTTTTCTGATCAACAATTCCTTCTATAGATAAAACGGCGACTTTTGTTTTAGTTAAGGTGCCCGCAGTCGTTTCATTCACCTGCAACTCTGGGATAGGCAGCCTTTTTCTGATTAGATTCAGATTGATATCAATATCCTCGACAAAAGCTTCTTGAGGACTTATGATTCCAAATTCAAGTTCGGGTTTATCAACTTGTCGACCACGGCTGGCGGCAATATTTATCAACAAACACTCATCAAGATTCGAATCCAACCGAATCGCAATGGCCCCTCGCATGATCCTTTCCTCAATAACAACCTTTGTGCTGGTGATGAGGGTGTCTTCTATAGGAATGCTATCTTTCATTTGTTCCAAATTGATCGTTTCCAGAGATGGTATGACAGATAGAACATTTTTGTGTAGCTCCTGCGCGTCAATTAATGAGCGGTAAAAAGAAACCCAATAACCTACGCCATTATATGTTCCTTGATGGTTCATGAAATCATTGGATAAAGAAAGGGCATTAAATAGATCCCTTACATCGGAAATTTTAGTTAATTCGTTATTTATATCGTTTTTTTGTTGGTTTGTTTTATTGAACTTTCTGCGGTTAAACAATGTTGTCACCTCTAAACTCAAGCTTATTATCCTATCATTTGCAATTAAATTACATATTAACCATTTTTGAATAGGGTTGTTATTTTTAATCTCGTTTTCCTTAATCGAATATAAAGTTGAAAAAAGGAGGATAGTAAGAATAAAACGCATTTGATTAAAGGAGTTCATCATGCAAACCAAGACCTTGCATAAAAGATTGGATCAAAAACAGGAAAATTTGAAATCTCTATTGGATATGCAAGATGATGTAGTTTTTAAAGAGGTGTTCATTCCCGGTTATGATTCCACCGGTTTATTTGTTTTTGTCAATGGAACGATGGATTATCCTGCATTTAATGAAATAGTTCTGGATTTATCAGCAGCACAGGTCGAAACCAATCACCCGATTTCGATCGAGCAGCTGGTCATATCCAAAATCTGTCCTGTCAGAGAACAAGATATAGAAACCTATGAAAAAGCCAAGGAGTACATTTTTGATGGAAAAACGCTTTTGTTTATAGATGGAATCGTGACAGGTTATGTCTTGAATCTTGAAAAAGAAAAAATTCGCGCTCTTAGTGAGCCATCGACAGAGAGGGTTGTCCGTGGACCAAAGATCGGGTTTATCGAAAGCCTACAGGAAAATATCGGCTTAATTAGGCAGTATTCAAGTCATCCGAGCCTAATCGTTAAACAGCATAAGATTGGGACGATGGAAAAGCGAGAAGTTGCATTGATCTATTACGAGGGCAAAGCAAGCGATTCCTTGATAAAAGAAGTCAACCAGCGGGTCAATGAAGTAAAAGCAATCGATCTTCAAGACTCGGGTATGCTTGAGGAGCTAATTGAAGATACGGCGTTTTCACCATTCCCGCAAATCCAGAACACGGAGCGTCCGGATAAAGTACTGGCAGCACTGCAGGAGGGCAGGGTGGTCATCATGATGGACGGTTCGCCATTTGCATTGATGGCACCGACGACAATCACAATGTTGCTGCAGTCTCCGGATGATTATTATGAAAGATGGGTAGCAGGCTCTTTTTTGCGTGCCCTCCGCTACTTTTCATTATTTGTCACCGTGTTTCTTTCAGGAATATATATTTCATTAGTTTCGTTCAACCCGGGATTGCTGCCGACAGAGCTTGCTATGACCATAGCAGGTACAAGGGAAAACGTTCCTTTTCCGCCTTTTGTTGAAGCGATCATCATGGAATTGACGATTGAACTGCTTCGCGAAGCAGGTATTCGTCTTCCATCTCCCATTGGGCAGACGGTTGGATTGGTTGGTGGGGTCATTATCGGCCAAGCAGCTGTTCAAGCGAATATTGTGAGTTCCCTCATGGTCATCATCGTTTCGATTACGACGATTACCTCATTTACCGTCCCGCAATATAGCTTCGGTCTTGCTTTCAGGGCATTAAGGTTTGGCGCGATGATTTTTTCCGCCGTACTAGGTCTATACGGAACCACTTTATTCTTTATCATCGTGATCAGCCATTTGTCAAAATTGACTAGCTTTCAAGAACCTTATTTTCAACCAATGGATTTCATTGGTAAAAAGACTTGGAAGGACGCGTTCTTCAGGTTACCGAAGCGGAAAAAAGGAGGTAACATCCTTGAGCCAAGCGGACGGCAAAATTCTTAGTGGAGAATTGGCTGCAATCATTTCATGCAGCATGTTAGGTGTTGGGATGCTGACGCTGCCAAGGACGATAACTGAAAAAATTAATTCGTCCGATGGATGGATTGTCTTAATTTTTAATGGGGTCTTAATTAGCCTTTTCATATGTTTATTGATTGTCATGTTAAAGAAACATCAAGTTACTAACTATTACGCATACATGGAGGAGGCATTTGGAAAGTGGCTCTATAAAATGGTTGGATTGATCGTTGTGGTGTACTTTACTGGTGTGGCAAGTTTTGAAGTGCTTGCAATGGGTGAAATGGTTCGTTTTTATTTATTGGAGGAAACGCCGGTTGAAATCGTGATACTTACCATGATTTTAGCGACTGTGCATCTTTTGACAGGCAAAATAAAAGCCATAGCAAAAGTGTGCGTCTTCTTTCTTCCACTGACAATTGTCATCGTTTTACTTATTTACTTGCTTAGTATAAAGGTAATCGATATAAAAAATCTGCAGCCTGTCCTTGGCAAAGGATTCCTCCCTGTGATGAAGGGAATGGGCTCTGGGACTTTATCTTTTTTTGGGATTGAACTGTTCATCTTTATGTTTGGCACAGTTAAAAATAAAAATAAGGTAAAGAGTGGAGTTTTAATCGGGTTTTTCATTCCTGTCATTTTATATGTGATTACATATGTTCTGGTTGTGGCTACACTGACTGTGCCCGAAGTTAAATCTGTTACTTGGCCGACGATTTCTTTTGTTCAGTCGTATGAAGTAAAAGGGATATTTATAGAGCGTTTAGAGCTATTTCTCTTAATCACATGGATTCTTCAGTTTTTTTGTACACATGCGATTTACTATTACTTCGCAGCAGAAGGTCTGACTGAAATTTTCAACAATTCCTATACAACGAACCTTATTGTTCTGGTTCCGCTCGTTTTTTTTCTAGCCAAAATCCCTAAAAATACAATCGAGATTTTTACATTTAGCGATATACTGGGTTATATTTTTCCCTTTATATTAATCGGGTTGCCAATTATTACCTTCATCATTGTTCAATTGAAAAGGAGTAGAAGAAGCGGATGAAAAGACTATGGTTGATTTTGCTTATTCCATTGCTTTCAAGCTGTTGGGACAGTCATAATATTGAAGAATTATCCCTTGTGGTGGGAATGGGAATCGATAAAAGTAAAAAGAAAAACGAAATCATGTTAACAGAGCAAATTCTCGTACCTCCAGGAAATAGCTTGCAGGAAAACCAAGCTCAATTAAAATATAAAAATGTCACCGTCAGTGCCAAAACTCTGCACGAGGCAATAAGGGATTCCTTGCTCATCACCAATACAGTTTTAACCAATCACCAGCGTATATTACTCATTAATGAAGATGTATTAAGGAAAATCCCCATGGAAGCAATCATAAATCAATCTATACGCGATAACAATACAAGAAGAAGTTGTCTTGTTTATTTAACAAAGAGGCCGACAAGGGAGATTTTGGGGTTAGCCGACTATGGGGAGATCCCTTCGAATGTAATATATGAATTGAAAGATAATGTGAAGCGAACGAATAAAATCCTTCCTCCTTTAACACTGGGCAATGCTTCATCAAGTTTGCAGTCAGATGGAAGCTTTGCCATTCAGGGCGTTGAAATTAAAGGTAAGAAATTAATATTGGAGGGCGCAGGAGTGATTAACAATTCAAAATTGGTCGGAGTCATGAATAATGAGGATATAGCTTCTTTAAATTGGTTGAACGGAGAGGTGAAAGGAGGAATAATCGAAGCGGTACATCACGGTAATCCTTTCAGTGTCGAAGTGATTAAACGGACAAAGAGAAAAGTCACGACAGAATTGAATGGCGATCATTTGACGATCAACGTCAAAGTCGGTTACACAACAAGGCTTTCGGAAGATTGGTATGGTAAAGAAAATTCATTCAAAAAAAGCTATTTAAAAGATGCTGAGCGTGTTGCCGAGGATAAAGTGGAGGAGGACGTTGAGGAAATCGTTTGGAAATTACAGCATAAATATAAAACGGGAGTAGCAGGATTGTATCGTTATGTGGAAAATCAGCATCCAAAGTTTTGGGAGAAAAATAAGAACAATTGGGACGAAATTTTCAGTAATGCCGATATAAATTATCAGGTGGACCTAAGGATCATAGACTTTGGCTCAAAAGGAGGGGTAAAGTGAATAGGCATGTTCAAAAAATTACATTCCAAATGATGAGATAAATCTTCTGAATGAAAAACCTTCCGAATGGGAAGGTTTTTTTGTCACGGTTCTTTAATTGATTTAAAACTTCAAAGAAAAGGTACCTTCATTTTATCCATGCTCATCGAATGTTCTTGGAAGATTCGTCACTTCATGTGCAACCCTGATGCCGGATTGAATGGCTCCTTCAATCCATGCTGGTACGGTTGAAGTATGCTCGCCAGCGAAGTGGACCCTTCCTTCAGGGGTTGGGATGTATGGAAACAGGTCCGTTTCCTGACCAGGTTTAAACATGGAGAAAGCGCCATATGCATACTGATTCAGTGTCCAGCTATAAGAAGCTCCTGATAAAAAGTGATCATACACTTGTTTTCCATGGACCTTTGCCAAATTTTTCAACGCGTGTTGTAAACGATCATTTTCTGGAAGTATATCCCATAAAGTGGCGTCATCTTCCCATGTATAACTTGCTAAGATGAGACCGGATTCACTCTGGTTGCTCGTTTGGCTGGGATAATAAGAAAATCTAATGGGTAAATCGGTCGTCAATTTACCTCCGAAGATTCCTTCCTTTTCCCAAAACCTATGTGTGAACTGAAGTCCAATTTTTGTGGACGCAGCATAATGGAGTTCTCTTATTGCCTTCCACTTATTATGGGAAAAGGAATTCCGGGGTTCAATATCTATAAATTGCAGCAATTGAAGAGGGATAGTCACGATGGCAAGGTCACCGGTGACCGTTAAGGGTCTTCTGCTTTGAGTATGTTTGGAATGGATGGTTACTTGATTATCATGTTGAATGATCTTTGTCACTTCATATCTGAAGTTTAGATGATCCTTCAATTCAGGTAGAAAAGCATATGGAAGCCTGTCGTTGCCTCCTTCGATTGAGTAAAAATTTGTCTCTGGATTAAAGATTGGCATTAGCTCCCGAAGTAAGGCAGGAAAAGAAAGTTCAGGGAATCCTTCTATACCCAATAAAACTTTAATGCTTTCAAGCGCGCCCGATGATAGACTCACCCCTACTGGATTGTACTGCAAAAAGAAACTCATGGAGTATTTGTCAAATTCATTAATGACGATCTTCCAATTATTAATGGGGTCTTGATTGATAAAGTCAGTTACAGGCTTAATTGCCATGTTGAGTAATTCCTCAGCTGTTTTTCCTCTTTCATGGGGAGCTACAGGGTACCTCAGTATATCCGGGTTCCGTTGATAGATGGCAGCGGTCGTCTTGATTCCATTGGCATAAATGGGATCATTAGGAGTGGTGTTCACAAAAGTGTTGACTCGTAAACCATACTTCTTGATATATTCAGCCACTAAGTAATGATAATTCGGAATGCGCATGGCACCGGCTTCAAGGTAGGAACCTTCTGAAAATGGCTCCCGTATGGTCAATACACGTCCTCCGACCCTCCCGGTTGCTTCCAATATCGTTACATCGTGCCCCGCTTGTTTTAAAAGGGATGCTGCAACCAACCCAGACATGCCGGCACCAATGATTATGATTTTTTTGGGGATTTGGGAAGGTCCAAGGCCGTATCTGATCGCAGTCAGCATTTGATCGGGTGAAAGCGAATTTCTGAAAAAGGACAAAGTGTTTTCTCCTCTCTGGGTTACACTTTCCTATTTGGGATTTACGCTATCATATTCCTAATGGGTCTCCATTTATGAAGGATCTTCAATAAATTGTCATGATTGATTATGGCTATCATATTCCACTATGTTTATCCTTTATGTGGAATACTCAGTTATTAGATAATTTAAAAGTGCAGGAAATGAATAATCTGATTCGTGGTTAAAAGATGATCAAGCATTAAAGAAAGTGGATATTAAATACCTGTGGCATCAAGCGTTGCAAGGAAGTTTTTCAAAAATGATTAAATTCATTGTTTCGAATTTCAATAATGTATTTTCAATCTTTGTCTTTTGAAACCAAAAGCTAATCGGCATAACAATGGGTGAAGTTTTCACAGAAAGTTATTTATTTTACGTTTAGAGTTCGAAACTGGGAAAGCAAGCTGTACATTATCGGAACACTAGGCTAATTGGCCGATCGTGTTTTAAGGATAAAAAGCTCAAAATTTTATCATAATATAACCATATATAAAAGTTTACAAGGGTGATTTCAGGTCCCATGTTTTAGGAGGACGGGTTTATAGAAGCAAAATATTGCAGAGAATCAAGGGTGATAAGAACAAGTCGTATATTTCCAAATGATGTGAACAATCATAATACATTATTTGGCGGCCGATTAATGAGTGACGTCGATCAAGTAGCATCGATTTCTGCAGCACGTCATAGTCGCAGCGAATTTGTAACTGCTTCAACAGATTCAGTTGACTTTTTACATCCCATTCGGACAACAGATTCAGTTTGTTTTATATCTTATGTCGCATGGACAGGCACATCTTCAATGGAGGTATTTGTGAAAATTATTGCTGAAGATTTAAAAAGCAGTGAACGCAGAATTGCAGCGACTGCTCTATTAACATTTGTTGCACTTGATGAACATAAACGTCCAACACGTGTTCCAAAAGTTATTCCGGAGACAGAAGAAGAAAAAAAATTACATGAAACGGCATTAGATCGAGCCAGGATGCGTAGTCAGAGAAAACAAAAAAGCAAAGATGTGGCTACGTTTTTAAATGTAGATTATCCTTAACTTTCATATAGAAACTTATAACCTATGAGTGCAAAGAAGGCAAGAGGCAATCCTTATCAATATCGATCAAGTCAAAAACCGTACAATAAGCAAAGGACATATTAAATTTACTAAGTTAGAACCAGTCTATTATAAAAAAAGTAATTCAAAAGTTAGGATATAACATTGAAATGTACAGTTACTGAAATAACTTTTTCGAATCCATACTGTACGAATTCTTGTTCGAATGGGTGATGGTTCAGTAACAGTGTTCACCGGCTATCGTTCTCAACAAAATGAATAGTTGGACCTACAAGGGACGAGTTCGTTTTCATCCAGAAGTAACTGCTTTATCCATGTGGATGAGTATAAAATGTGGGATTTTTGATCTTCCTTCTGGTAGAGAAAAAGGCGTAAATAGGAAAATTATTCTTGAAATTGGGCAAAAGTCAATGCAGGCCGGAATACACACATAGACTACTATATAGTAGGGTATGTGTGTATTTTTATGTGAAGGAAATATAAACTGAATAAACAGTTCTTTAGAGAATTTTGAAGAATTCGCAGTTTAGCAGCAGTGGTACAAGAATCAAGAATTGTTCAACAGTGCGAAAGTTATCGCTGGTGGTTCAGGCAAGCCAAAAGGTTTGGACGGAGACTTCTATGTGAAATCTACTATTTTTGCTGATGTAATGAACGAAATGACGATCTAACAAGAAGGAATCTTTCGACCGGTCTTCGTTACGATGTAGTTTGACAGTGTCAAAGAAGCAATTAAGATTGCAATCGGCACACCGTATTAATTGGTAGCCTAGGCGGGGAAATATAGAAGGTACAAGCAGTTAACTCGGTTAAGAAGCATCAACCGAAGTAAAATTATCCTAATAATAACCTCGATAGAATACTCAATAAACAAACATCAAAAAAAATCAATAAGTAAAATTCTGACCTTCTGTAAAACCTATGAAAACTTAGATTGTGGAATATTATTAAATATTTTCCTTTCCAGCGGAGATACTACCAAGAGACAAAGCTTAGAAAGGAAGACAGTATGGATCATATACAAATGGCCCGTGCGATGTTCGGGACGAATATGGCTGTACATATCATATTTGCAACGATTGGCGTCGGATTGCCGATGATGATGTTGGCTGCGGAATTGATGTATCAAAGGACTAAGGATTTACAGTATGTGGTCATGGCCAAACGCTGGACCAAAACATTAGGAGTGTTACTTGGGGTTGGTATCCCGACTGGTACGATTGCGGGTGTGCAACTTTCCCTATTATGGCCTGGATTCATGGAAGTGATTGGACGTGTCATGGCGCTTCCGTTCCAAATCGAGATTTATGCATTCATGGTTGAAGCATTGTTCATGTCCATCTACGTGTACGCTGCTGAAAAAATCAAGCCATGGGCCCGTATCGTGAGTTTATTTTTTGTTGCATTCGGAGCGATGGCTTCAGCTGTTTTGATATCAAATGTCCATGCTTTCGAGGGTACACCTGCTGGGTTCAGGTTTGAAAATGGGGAAATAGTCGATGTTGATCCTTGGGCGGCATTCTTTAACCCTAGCTTCTTAGTGACAGCAGGACATACGGCACTGACTGCTTATACAACAGGCGCATTTGTCGTAGCGGCAGTTGCAGCCTATAAGATGTTAAAGAACAAATATGGCACTACTGAATATAATTTTCACCAAAAAGCACTGAAGCTCAGTATCGTTTTAGGTTTGGTTTTTTCTTTTTTGACGGCACTCAACGGCCATGCGACAACCCAGCATTTATATAGGGAACAGCCCGAGAAATTGGCGGCCGCTGAAGGCTTGTTCGAAACGAAGGATCATGCAGGTCTGACCTTATTCGGTTATACAGATAGGGAAGCCCAGGAAGTGAAGTATGGGATTGAATTTCCATGGGTTTTAAGCTTCTTATCAGGTAACAGTTTCGATACGGTCGTAACCGGTTTGAACGATTTTCCAGAAGAGTATTGGCCGCCGCTTTATGTCCATATCTTATTCAACGCCATGGTCATCATTGGTTCAGGTTTAATTGCATTAGCCTTGTTTGCATTGGTATGGAATAAGTGGCTGAAGAAGGAGTACCCGAGATGGGTTCTCTGGCTGTTTGTTGCTGCAGGTCCGCTTTCGGTGATATCGATTGAATGCGGTTGGATTTTTGCTTGTACAGGCAGGCAGCCATGGACGATATACAGGATGCTTTCCACAGCGGATTCAGTAACTTCGTATGAAAATCTTGGTTTTTTATTCTCGATGTTCATTCTTGTCTATTTCATTTTATGCGTATCTGTCGTGTTTACACTTTTATATTATTTTAAACGTCATTCTGTGATGGATGATATTTATAAAGCCGAACAGAAAGATGTGAGGCTTTTCGATTCGAACTCATAAAAGGGGGGAAGGTCAATGAGTGATGCTCTTCTTGCAATAACACTGGTCTGGGGCTTTATTTTTCTTTATGCCATCATGGCTTCTATGGATTTTGGCGCTGGCTTCTGGGCCATGACTTACATTAAGAAGGAAGAAACGAATGCTACGAAGATAGCGAACAGCTATTTATCACCAACGTGGGAAGTGACTAATACCTTTGTCGTTGGTCTTGTTATTGCGATTTATAGTTTATTCCCAGGTGCAGTTTTTCCGATTGGAGTAGCCTTGATCGTTCCAGCGAGCCTTATTTTGGTGCTTCTTTGCATTAGGAGTGCGTTCTTGGTTTTTTCACATAGCGTAGATAAATATGAAAAAGTGCTAACGTATATATCAGGATTAACGGGATTGATCATACCCGGGCTATTAATCAGCGTATTGCCAATCACACACCTTGGATTTGTCGAAGGCGTGAGAGGAAATGAAGAATTGAATCTTTCTAAACTATTCACGAGTCCTAATGAGTATGCATTTGTGGGGTTCGGAATTATGAGCACGCTTTTTTTATCATCATTGCTACTGTCTGATTACTCCAAACAGGCTGATGAAATGAAAGCATACAAAATATACCGCAGGGATGCGATGATAACCGGACCGCTCATGTTAGTCATGGCACTGATGGTGATGTTCACATTAAAAAATGAAGCGAATTGGCTCTACGAAGGGATGATGAAAAACTCAGCATTGTTACTCGTTTCGCTAATCTTTTTTATCATTAGCGGGGTAGCTTTGTATCTTCCCTATTTTTCTAAGCGGGAGGTCAAAGGAATGCCTCGCCTCGCCGTAATCGCGATCATCATTCAGTATTTAATCGGCAGCTATGTTTACGGACTCGCTCATTTACCCTATATCATTTATCCAAATGTCACGATCCTTTCAGGGTTTACCGACCCGACATCATTCCGGGCAGTTTTTGCCACATATATCGTCGGTTTTGCGATATTAGTTCCAGGTTTCTATTATTTCTGGTCCATATTCATGAAAGATCAGCGTCGAAAGTTCAAACGGCGGCAAATGACAAATTAGTCCATCTTGGAAAAGAGAGGTTATCATTATGAAAAAGTTAGATCTGCTAAAATATGCGGTTTTAGTCATCTCACTCTTTTTGAGCTATCAAGCAGTTGAGGCACATGATAAAAATTTTCAAGTTGATGGCACATATATTTCCACAAAAAGAGATGTAACAGGTGATCAGAAAATAGACATCATCCAGGTTCAAGGACTGCCATATGAGATAGGAAGCAAGTTTCTGAAAAAAATTGAATTGAGCGTTGAAAGCAATCGCCGTACAATCAGCGTCCCGCTGGATGCAGGTTATAATCCTGATTTAAAGGTTGCGGACTTGAATAAGGATGGGATTCAGGACGTATTGGTCACGGTTTTGATGGCAGGCAAGGATCGTTTGATTACCAGTTACGCCTATACGTTCAAAGATGGGAAAGTGCAGGAACTGGAAGTACCGCCACCTGTCCCTGTAATGGCCCAATTTCTTGACGGTTACAAAGCAGAAATCATAATTGAAGGACAAAATCCTGTGGTGATAGATGTCAGGTCTAGAAAACAAACGTATGATGAATTGGGCATTTACCACGATGGAAAGCTAAATGAACCAACCGAGCTTTTGGTTGATCCATACTCAACGCTTGACATCAAGTCCATTTTGGGCAAAGGAAAGGGGCTCATGGGGATCCAACATGTAAAAGGATCCGATGAACGTGATCCGATATTGGAGATTAAATCGGTATGGACTTATGACAAGGGCTGGCAGCTAGTAAAAGCCAATGTCATGCCAGTCAAGGCAAAAAAGAATGAATAGGCAATGAGCATGGTAAAAAGGATAGGACTTTAGTTTAACCCATTGCCTATCCTTCCGTTCTATTGTGGTGACAGCTCTTGGTCATGGGGGCTGTTTTTCTTTTGTATTTAAAAATTGACAATTTTTAAATATTTGGTAAAATTTAAATAAATCCAGTTAACTACATAACCATACTCTTTATGTCGTTAAATGTAAGCGGATACAAAAGGGGGTGCAGTCTTACGGAGTTAAAAGAAAAAATAATTGAAACATCGTTGACGCTCTTCGATCAGCATGGTTTTCATGGTGTCTCCGTTAACGAAATCGTTAAGGCATGCGGAACTAGCAAGGGTGGTTTTTATCACCATTTCTCTTCCAAAGATGAACTCTTATTTGTCATCCATGATTATTTTATTACATATGTTTTAATAAAAGCACAGGAAGCCATTTCTGAAAGTACCCATCCGACAGAAAAAATGCAAAAAATCATTCAATCATTCGTTAAAGTTTTTGACCTCTATAAACCACACATCTCAGTTTTCTATCAAGAAAGCATTTACTTAAAACCACCTTATGTTGAAGCAATCAAAAAAAAGCGTCAAATGTATAAAGAAATCATTTTTTCCGTCATCAAAGAAGGCATTGACAAGGGAATATTCCGCAGCGAATTGCCGGTGGAAATTACCGGCATGTCCATTCTGGGCATGGTGAACTGGTCCTACAAATGGTACAAAAGGGACGGTGGAAAAACGATCGATGAAATCGGTGATATATACGTAGATTTAATTCTGAATGCCCTATTGACAGATAAACAAAAAGAAGCGGAAATCACCCAGCCATTTTTACTGAAGAACCAATTGGCTGTGGATTAAACAGTAAAACTTGGTTTGTACAGACCAACTAGTCGGTCTCAATCGAAAGGGGAATGAACATATGGATTTTTCACTTACTAAAGAACAGCAGATGATTAAAGAAATGGTTAGGGAATTTGCCGAAAAGGAAATTAAACCCATTGCGATAGAGTTAGATGCAAAGTCGATGTTTGCGGAGGATGTATTCAAAAAAATGGGGAAACTCGGATTGCTAGGAATTCCGTTTCCTGAAGAATATGGCGGTTCGGGCGGAGATACGATATCGTATGCAATTGCCGTTGAAGAGGTTGGCAAAGCGTGCGGGGGAACCGGCTTAAGTTATGCAGCAGCCGTTTCGCTCGGAGCAAGTCCCATTTACTATTTCGGAACCGAGGAACAGAAACAAAAATATTTGGTTCCCATCACGACCGGTGAAACACTGGCAGCTTTCGGATTGACAGAACCTAATGCGGGTTCGGATGCGGGCGGTACGAAAACGAGTGCGGTATTAGAAGGTGATGAATATGTGATAAATGGTGAGAAAACATGGATAACCAATGCCAGCTATTCAAGAACCATCACTGTTACTGCTGTTTCGGGTAAAGATTCCAATGGCAAGAACATTATCTCGGCATTCATCGTGCCAACGGATACCAAAGGGCTGACCATCAATAGCAATTATGAAAAAATGGGTGTTCGCGCTTCCAATACGTGTGAAATCATCCTTGATAATGTCCGAGTGCCAAAGGGAAATTTATTGGGTGATCCAGACAAAGGATTTAAACAGTTTTTATTCACGTTGGATGGTGGAAGGATATCAATTGCCGCTTTGGCCGTCGGCATAGCACAGGCAGCCTTTGATAAGGCTTTAGCTTTTTCAAAAGAGCGCGTTCAATTTGGTAAATCCATTTCAAGTTTCCAGGCGATTCAATTCAAACTTGCTGACATGGCCATGGAAATTGAATTGGCAAGGAATATGGTATATAAGGCTGCATGGTTAAAAGACAATAAAAAACCCTTTGCAAAGGAAGCGGCATACGCCAAGCTTTTTGCAAGTGAGACCGCGTTCCGCGCAAGCAATCAAGCGATTCAAATACATGGCGGTTCTGGTTATATGCGGGAATATGAAGTGGAACGCTATTTAAGAGATGCAAAGTTATTGGAAATTGGGGAAGGCACATCCGAGATTCAAAGAATCGTGATCGCCAGACAATTAGGCTGTTAATTTTTTGGAACGCAAATGAACAATAATACATTGTTTCATTTACTGGAAAGGCAGATGTTATCTATACAGCAAAAAGCGTTCACTCTTACTTTTATTTGATAGGAGGAGTTTGATGTCTGATTTGCTAGATGTTACGATCGGAAAACTGCTTGAAAAGACTGCTGAACAATACGGGGATAATGAAGCGGTGGTTTACCATGAACTTGGACTTCGCCATACGTACAGCGAATTTGAAAAGATTTGCCGACAGGCGGCCCGGGGGTTCATGTCACTTGATATTAAAAAAGGGGAACATATCGCTATTTGGGCGTCCAATAAACCTGAATGGCTTATATCCCAATTTTCCACCGCGAAAATGGGCGGGGTTCTGGTTACGGTCAATACTAATTACCGTTCAAGTGAACTGGAATATCTGCTTAAGCAGTCGGATTCGACGACGATCATCCTGATGGAACAATACAAGGATCATTCCTATATAGATACGCTGTATGAAATTGTCCCTGAATTGAAAACTGCAAAACCTGGAAAATTACAATCTGAGAAACTGCCAAAATTGAAAAATATCATCGTTTTAGGCAAAACACGTTACCCTGGCACGTTTTCGTGGGATGAAGTCATTAGCGGAAGCGCATCCGTTTCGGAGGAGTCATTGGACATGAGGATGGGGGAATTAGCTTCCGGTGATGTGATTAATATGCAATACACATCAGGGACGACAGGATTTCCAAAAGGAGTGATGTTGACTCATTCCAACTTGGTCAACAACGGATTGAACGTCGCTGAATGCATGAAGCTTACGAAGGATGATCGGCTTTGCATCCCCGTTCCCATGTTTCATTGTTTCGGCTGTTCCCTTGGTACGATGGCCTCTGTTTCCGTTGGGGCCACAATGGTGCCCATCGTGGAATTTAATCCTCGTACTGTCCTTCAGGCCGTTGAAGCAGAAAGATGTACGGCGCTACATGGTGTACCGACGATGTTCATCGCAGAACTTAATCTCGATGACTTCGACCAATATGATTTACGGTCATTGAGGACAGGAATCATGGCAGGCTCCACATGTCCGATCGAAGTCATGAAAAGCGTGGTGAATAAAATGGGAATCTCTGAAATTACGATTACTTATGGTCAAACCGAATCTTCTCCGGGAATTACGATGACTAAAACGGATGACCCGATCGAGCTTCGGGTTTCCTCAGTGGGAAGGTCCCTGCCGAAGGTGGAAGTGAAAATTATCGATCCAGCTACTGGAGAAGAAGTTCCGCGCGGCAAACAGGGGGAACTCTGTTCAAGAGGTTACCATGTAATGAAGGGATATTATAATAACCCTGAAGCTACGGAGCAGGCGATCGATCCTGAAGGCTGGCTACACACGGGAGATTTGGCCGTGATGGATGAAAATGGCTATTGCAAGATTACAGGCCGGCTGAAAGATATGATCATACGTGGAGGGGAAAACATTTATCCGCGCGAAATAGAAGAATTCCTCTATCAGCATCCTGCAATTCTCGATGTCCAGGTACTTGGGGTTCCAGATCAGAAGTATGGGGAAGCGGTAGCGGCATGGATCATATTGAAAGCAGGAGAAGCCCTGACGGAGAAAGAATTGATAGAGTATTGCAAAGGAAAAATATCTTTTCATAAAATTCCCCGATACATTCAATTTACCGATGCTTATCCAATGACGGCATCGGGAAAAATTCAAAAGTATAAGCTGCGGGAACAAACGCTTGACCTACTGACGGAACGTACTAAATAAGGAGGATATCGAATGATTCGAAAAATTCTTATCGCAAACAGAGGAGAAATAGCATCACGTATTATCCGAACATGTAAGAAGTTGGGAATACTTACGGTCGCCGTCCATTCCGAAGCAGATTCGGATTCGCCATTTGTGGGATTAGCAGATGAGGCATATTTATTGGGAGGACCGAGAGTTCAGGAAAGCTATTTAAACGTCGAGAAGATTTTAGAAATTGCTAAAGAAACAGGCGTGGAGGCCATTCATCCTGGATACGGATTTCTTAGTGAAAATGCAGATTTCGCGCGTTCATGCGAAGAAGCCGGCTTGATATTCATTGGACCCAAACCAGAAGTCATCCAGCAGATGGGCAATAAAGTCGAGGCAAGGAAAAAGATGGAGCAAGCGGGACTTCCATTGGTTCCAGGATTTTCACGTCCATTAATCGATAGTGCAGAAGCGGCAGCCGTTGCCGAGAAGATTGGCTATCCAGTCATGTTGAAAGCAGCAGCCGGCGGCGGAGGGATCGGCATGCAGGCCGCGACTAATGAAGAAGAACTTTCCAAAGCCTTCGAAGGGAACCAAAAACGGGCCCAGCTGTTTTTTGGCAATGGAGATATGTTCATTGAAAAATTGATAGAAAAGCCTCGTCATATTGAAATACAGGTTTTAGCGGATTCCTTTGGGAACACTGTTTACTTATGGGAACGGGAATGCTCCGTTCAAAGGCGCCACCAAAAGGTCGTGGAAGAGGCTCCCTCTTCATTCCTGGACGAAGAAACAAGAAACAAAATGGGGTTGGCTGCCATCAAAGCAGTTAAGTCCATCGGATATAGCAATGCGGGTACACTTGAATTTTTAGTGGATGCGGATAAAAACTTTTATTTTCTTGAAATGAATACTCGCCTTCAGGTTGAGCATCCTGTCACCGAAGAAATTACAGGATTCGATTTGGTCGAACAGCAAATTAAAATTGCCTCGGGTAACAAACTGGAATTCACTCAAGCAGAGATCAATAGGGATGGACATTCGATAGAAGTACGAATATATGCTGAAGACCCGAAAACCTTTTATCCAGCACCGGGGAAAATCACCAGCATGAAACTTCCGGAAGGGGATGGGATCCGCCATGAATTGGCTGTTCATGGAACATCCGTCGTATCCCATTTTTATGACCCGATGATCGCCAAATTGGTAGTGAGCGGCGATTCGAGGGAAAAAGCAATCGAGAGGTTAAGAGAAGCGTTGGACAACTATATTATAGAAGGAATAAAAACTAACATTCCGCTTCTCAAGGAAATCATCTCACATGAAGCTTTTTCCCAAGGTGATACGACCACGGATTTCATTGACAAATATATTAAAAAATTGACTGTATAGACCTTGTTTAAAAACATTAATGATCAGGAGGAATATAAGATGACAGAATTAAAGGCAAGCATGGCAGGAAGCGTATGGAAAATCGTAGCAAATGAAGGGCAAAGTGTAACCGACGGACAGGATATCATTATTTTGGAATCGATGAAAATGGAAATCCCCATTGCCGCAGAGGAAGCGGGTACTATTAAAGAACTTAAAGTAAATGAGGGGGATTTTGTAAATGAGGGCGACGTATTGGCGGTCATTGAATAAAAGAACGGAGTGGTAAGATGATTTGGCCTGAAAATGTGACAATTAAGGAAGTGGGTCCGCGTGACGGGCTGCAAAATGAAAAGGTCATGATACCGGCACACAGCAAAATCGATTGGATCAATCAGCTCTCTGAAACAGGCCTATCTTATATAGAAGTGACTTCTTTTGTACATCCAAAGTGGATTCCACAATTGAGTGATTCCATAGAGGTGGCTAAGGGAATTAAGCGCAACCCCGATATCACTTATGCCGCACTAGTTCCCAATCAAAGGGGACTTGAGTCGGCTCTTGAGGCCAATATCGATGAAGTTTCAGTTTTCATGTCATCCAGTGAAACCCATAATCTTAAAAACATCAATAAATCGATTTCCGATACTCTTCCAGTAATGAAGGATGTCATCGGCTCAGCAGCAAAAAGCGGGAAAACGGTTAGGGGGTATGTTTCAACCGTTTTTGGCTGTCCCTATGAAGGGGAGGTTTCACCCGAACAGGTCTTCCGTGTTTGTGACCAACTTTTTGAATACGGAATCAATGAGGTCTCATTGGGTGATACCATAGGTGTTGCATCACCGAGACAGGTTGCCTTGTTCCTTGAACGGGCTGTTAAAAGATATGATATAAGCAAAATGGCCCTCCATTTTCATGATACAAGGGGCATGGCACTCGCCAATGTTCTCCAATCACTGGATTATGGAGTGGAGACTTTCGACTCTTCGCTCGGTGGTTTGGGAGGATGCCCATATGCTCCAGGTGCGAGCGGAAATGTGGCTACAGATGACCTGGTTCATATGCTTCATAATATGGGGATTCACACAGGCATCAATCAAGAAAAACTAATAAAGGCAGCATCAATGATACAAAGCTTTTTAGAGAAACCTTTGCCTAGCCATCAGATGGCTGTATATAACGCCCACTAATAGGAATGGAGGGGGAAGCTATGACTTCATTAGTTGAGATCAGTCATGATGAAAAGGGAATTGCCATCGTGACTTTGAATCGTCCGGATGCTGCTAATGCATTATCCACAGAATTGCTTCATTGCTTATTCGAAGGGCTGGATGAACTGAAGAATGAATCCAATTTGCGAACCGTCATTTTAACAGGGGCTGGGGAAAAGGCCTTTTGTGCTGGTGCGGATCTTAAGGAACGAGCAGGGATGAATGATGATAAGGTCAAGGAGACAGTCAAGCTGATTGGTGACACGATTACCGCTGTAGAAAACCTTCCAGTCCCAGTCATCGCAGCAATTAACGGCTCGGCTTTTGGCGGAGGATTGGAGTTGGCACTAGCTTGTGATATACGCATTGCATCGGAAACGGCAAAGGTGGGGCTGACAGAAACGGCATTAGGAATCATCCCAGGTGCAGGCGGTACTCAGCGCCTGCCGCGGATCGTCGGAGTTCCAACAGCGAAAGAACTGATTTTTACGGCTAGGAGACTGGAAGCAAAAACCGCACAGGCCTTGAATATCATCAGTCATGTGTATCCACCCCAACATTTACTTGAGGAAGCGAAAAAACTGGCTGGGGAAATTGCAGTCAATGCCCCATTAGCACTTAGGGCAGCAAAAGCTGCGATCAACCAAGGGGCAGATACGAACCTGAAAACCGGACTGCAAATTGAAAAAGACTGTTACCAGACAACGTTGCAAACCCGGGACCGACTAGAGGGTCTGTCAGCATTCAAGGAAAAGCGCAAGCCAGTATTTACGGGTCAATGATTTCAATTGAAGGAGGAACATGAATGGTAACGACGGATAAACTAACCGAAACGGTTGAAACGATTAAAAAAGGCGGTTTAGAAAAATACCATCAAAAAAATGCTGAAAAAGGAAAGCTCTTCGTACGTGAACGGCTAGAGCTGCTTTTTGATGAAGGGGTTGAAATTGAGGACGCTTTCTTTGCCAATTGTGCCAGTGATGGGCTTCCAGCAGATGGTGTCGTTACAGGCATCGGAAAAATCAACGGACAGAGAGTTTGTGTCATGGCCAATGATTCGACTGTAAAAGCTGGATCCTGGGGAGCAAGGACCGTCGAGAAAATCATTCGGATTCAGGAAACAGCTGATAAGCTACAGTTGCCACTTCTATATTTAGTCGATTCTGCAGGTGCTCGAATTACGGACCAAGTTGAGATGTTTCCAGGACGCCGTGGTGCAGGACGGATCTTCTACAACCAAGTGAAGTTATCTGGAAAAGTCCCGCAAATCTGTCTATTGTTCGGTCCGTCGGCAGCGGGAGGGGCATATATCCCTGCTTTTTGTGATATTGTCGTAATGGTTGATGGTAATGCATCCATGTATTTAGGTTCACCGAGAATGGCAGAAATGGTCATTGGCGAAAAGGTGACCGAAGAGGAAATGGGCGGGGCGAAAATGCATTGTTCTGTTTCGGGATGCGGAGATGTGCTTGTTAAGTCGGAAGAAGAATCCATCGCTTTTGCCCGCAGATACTTAAGCTATTTTCCAGGAAATTATCAAGAAAAGCCTAAAGCCACAAAACCTGAGCTGCCTGCTGAATTTGAAAAAACATTGGAAGAACTGATCCCGAAAAATCAGAATGCAGCCTTTAATATGTATGACCTGATCGACAGGATCATTGACAGGCAATCGTTTTGTGAGATCAAGAAGTTATTTGCCCCCGAATTAATTACCGGGCTTGCCCGGTTAAATGGACAAACGATAGGGATCATTGCCAATCAGCCGCGTGTCAAAGGCGGCGTCCTGTTCCATGATTCAGCTGATAAGGCAGCTAAGTTCATCAATTTATGTGATGCTTTCCATATACCGCTGTTGTTCCTAGTGGATATACCAGGATTCATGATTGGGACGAAGGTCGAACAGGCAGGGATCATTCGCCATGGTGCGAAAATGATTTCGGCGATGAGTGAAGCCACTGTTCCCAAGATTTCTGTCATTGTCCGAAAGGCTTATGGTGCTGGACTATACGCGATGGCTGGTCCCGCTTTTGAACCGGACTGCGTCCTTGCCTTACCGACGGCATTGATTGCGGTCATGGGGGCAGAAGCTGCGGTCAATGCAGTCTATGCCAATAAAATCAATGCAATGGAACCAGAGGAACGCCCTGCCTTCATCGAACAGAAACGTAATGAATATAATGAAGACATTGATATTTACCGGTTGGCCTCCGAAATGATAATTGATGGAATCATTCAGCCAAATGACCTGCGTGATGAATTATGCGCCCGATTTGAAGCTTATGGCAGTAAACAATTGACATTTACCGATCGTAAACACGGTGTCTATCCCGTCTAAAAATTCTAGAAACAAGCCCGGTCATCCTGACCGGGCTGTTTATCATGCGTAAAATAAATGATTTTTCTAATAATGAGAAAATTTTATTACTTTTAGAGTTGCTAAATCTTACAAGGAAGGGTACTATAATTAGTAATTAAAGATTTACTAATTACTCATTCCCATACTTAGTGAAAGAAAGTGAGCGTTGCCATGGTTCAGCAGGAAAAAAAGAAATATATTACTCCAGATGGATACACAGCAGACATTGCGATCTTTACTATTACTTCGCAGAAAACGGCAGAGAAAGCCCCACCTGAAATGTTTTTAAAGCTATTGTTAATCAAACGTGCGACGAATGATAAGGAAGGACGCCCAAATGTTGAAGGAGATAAATGGGCTTTGCCTGGAGGCTTTGTAAACGCCAGGGAGACTGCGTATGAAGCAGCTAAACGAGAATTAAAAGAAGAAACGGGTGTAGCTGGGTTCCATGTCAAACATTTTGGTGTTTATGACCGCCCAGGACGCGATCCCAGGGGTTGGATCATATCCAATGCTTTTTACGCCATTGTCCAGGAAGATTTTCTCAATCAAAGAAAAGCGAATGACGATGCAGCTGAGGTTGAATTGTTCACGATACAGGAAGCGTTACAATTAGAGCTTGCATTTGATCATTATACAATCATTAATGACGCGATGAACTTAATGAAAAAAGAAATGGTGCAAACGACGATAGCCCAAAAATTCCTGCCAGATGAGTTTACTCTTTCTGAACTGCAACGCGTATTGCTGACAGCTAGAGATGATGCGAAAATAAGCGCAGATTCACTTTTTTATGCAAAAGCCCCTAAACTTCCGTTCTTGGAGAAAGTCTTGGATGAAAAAGGGATGCAGAAGAAAACCAAACGTAATTCATATCGGCCTTCACAACTTTACCGGTTTAATGCAGAAGTTGTCATGGACTCTATTTATTATTAAGGGGGAATAGGTGAAATGGGTAAAAAGGCATTGATCAATATTGATTATACGTATGACTTCGTGGCAGACGGGGGTTCATTGTCCTGCGGGAAGCCAGGCCAGGATATTGAGAAGGCACTTGTCGGGATCACCAAGGAATTTATCAAGCAAGGGGATTATACTGTATTCGCCATTGATTTACATGAAAAAGGAGACCACCTTCATCCTGAATCGAATTTATTTCCTCCGCATAATATTAACGGTACTATGGGTAGGGACCTATATGGGATGTTAAAAGAAGAATATGAAACAAATAAAAATCAGAAGAATGTTCATTATATAGATAAAACGCGTTATTCGGCATTTGCAGGAACGGACCTTGATCTCCGACTAAGGGAACGTCACATTACCGATGTATATTTAGTCGGGGTTTGTACAGATATCTGTATTTTACATACGGCAATTGACGCCTACAATTTAGGCTATACTATTTTTATATATGAAAATGCGGTGGCCTCATTCAATGAAACCGGCCACGAATGGGCGCTTGGGCATTTTAAAGGATCTCTTGGAGCAACCATTCTATAAATATCCATACACGCAACAGAATAGAAGGGAGGCGAATGCTTCTCTTTTGGGAGGAACTATCCATGGAAAAAAAGTACAACGACGACAGTTACGCCTTACACACGGACCTATACCAAATCAATATGGCCCAAACTTATTGGCAAGATAAAACACATGACCGAAAGGCCGTTTTCGAGATATTTTTCAGAAAACTTCCATTTAACAGCGGATATGCGATTTTTGCGGGACTTGAAAAAATTGTCCATTACCTACAGAACTTTTGCTTCTCGGAAAGTGATATCGACTATTTAAAAACGGAATTGCATTACGATGAAGAATTTTTGGATTATTTGAAGAACATCCGTTTCACGGGAGCGATTCGCTGCATGAAAGAGGGGGAGCTTGTCTTTGGCAATGAACCGATATTACGGGTGGAGGCACCGCTGGGTGAGGCCCAACTAATAGAAACGGCATTGCTTAACATTGTGAACTATCACACACTCGTGGCAACGAAGGCTTCGCGCATCAAACAAGTCATCGGCGACGAATCAGCCCTTGAATTCGGTTCAAGACGAGCACAAGAAATGGATGCTGCAATTTGGGGAGCGAGGGCAGCCTATCTTGCAGGTTTTGATTCTACTAGTAATGTACGAGCTGGAAAGCTGTTCGGCATTCCGGTTTCAGGAACGCATGCCCATTCCATGATCCAAGCTTATAAAGATGAATATACGGCATTTCATAAATACGCAGTTTCACACAAAGAATGTGTCTTCTTAGTCGATACTTATGATACATTGCGTTCTGGCATTCCGAATGCAATCCGTGTTGCGAAGGAACTCGGCGATAAAATCAATTTCATTGGCGTCCGCCTTGATAGCGGCGACTTAGCTTACCTTTCGAAAGAAGCACGACGTATGCTGGATGCTGCAGGTTTCCATGATGCAAAGATTGTTGCCTCCAATGACCTAGATGAATATACGATCATCAACCTGAAGCAGCAAGGAGCAAGAATAGACATTTGGGGTATCGGAACAAAATTGATTACGGCTTATGATCAGCCAGCGCTAGGTGCTGTTTATAAAATGGTTTCAATCGAAGGTGAAGATGGGAATATGAGAGATACCATCAAAATTTCTTCTAATCCTGAAAAGGTTACGACACCTGGCTTAAAACGGGTATACCGAATCATCAATAAAGTGAACCACCATGCTGAAGGCGATTATTTAGCCATGGAATATGAAAAACCGCAGGAACAGGAAAAATTAAAAATGTTTCATCCTGTCCATACCTTTCTAAGTAAATTTGTCACGGATTTCGATGCGGTTGATTTGCATGAGAATATTTTCGAGGATGGCCGTTTAATCTATGAATTACCATCCATTGACGAAATCAAGGCCTTCACGAAAAAAAACCTTCAAGTATTATGGCCTGAATACCTTCGTGCACTTAATCCTGAAGAATATCCGGTAGACCTGAGCCAGGATTGTTGGGATAATAAAATGAGGAATATAGATGAAGTTAAAGCCAATGTAGAGAGAATGCTTACGAAATGACGAAGCTATTTCATTAGAAAGAGGGGCTATGCCAATGCGTCCATTACAAAAAGAAATCGTAAAAAAATTACTTGTCCAACCAACGATCGATCCTGAAATCGAATTCAGGAAAAGTGTCGATCTTTTAAAAGGGTATTTGAAGAAAAATACGTTTCTGAAAAGTTTTGTACTTGGAATATCTGGGGGGCAAGATTCAACACTGGCGGGTTATATTGCCCAAACGGCTGTCAATGAATTGAATGAAGAAACGAATGGCAGCGACTATAAGTTTGTGGCTGTAAGCTTGCCATATGGAGTACAGGCTGATGAAGAAGACAGGCAACTGGCTTTGAAATTCATCAAGCCAAGCCAAACGGTAACAGTCAACATCAAGGGTGCAGTGGATGCCTCAGTAAAGGCAGTGGAAGAAGCTGTGCCTGAAAAGCTATCGGATTTCTTAAAAGGAAATGTCAAAGCACGTGAGCGGATGAAGGTGCAATACGATTTAGCCGGACTATACAAAGGAGTCGTGCTTGGAACAGACCATGCAGCTGAAGCAATCACAGGTTTCTTTACGAAACATGGTGATGGTGCAGCGGATATCATCCCATTATACAGATTAAACAAAAGGCAAGGAAAGGAAATCCTGAAATTCGTCGGTGCTCCTGAGCGTCTTTATACGAAAATTCCAACTGCCGATTTAGAAGATGACAAACCTTTAATCCCTGATGAAGTTGCTTTAGGTGTTAGCTACGATGAAATCGATGATTACCTTGAAAGTAAGGAAATCAGAACGGAAGCTGCCGAAATCATCGAGGGTTGGTATACCAAAACCGAACATAAACGGAATGAAGCCATTAATGTTTATGATACTTGGTGGAAATAAAAGAAGCTGAGATAAGTAATCCCGCATCACAATAAGATGCGGGATTTTTTCAGGACCATAACTAGCACCATGACCAACGCATCATAAATGAAAATTTTTCCGGCAAAGGGGAAAACTAAATGTCTACTTTACATATGGATTTATCCAGGTGTATTAACGAAACCAGCAAGCAAATTGAATTCTCGGGAGTAATTGGTGTGAAAACGGGAGATGATCTGATCCATTGCTCAGCCCATGGCTATTCTAATCGCTCGGATGAAATGATGAATACGACTGAAACAAGGTTCGGAATTGCTTCTGGGTGTAAACTGTTTACCGCGATTGCGATTTGCCAGTTAATACAAAAAGGGAAACTTAGGTTTGATTCTCAGCTAAAAGACTGTCTTTCGATCGTGTTTCCTGATTTCCATCAAAATGTAACGATACATCACCTCTTAACACATACATCGGGTATTCCTGATTACTTTGATGAAAACGTGATGGAGGATTTTGAAGAGCTATGGCAGAAAAATCCGATGTACCATATAAAAAGATTAAAAGACTTCCTGCCGATGTTTCAAAATGACATGATGATGTTCGAACCCGGGGAACGATTCCATTATAATAATGCCGGCTATATTTTATTAGGATTGATTGTTGAGGAACTAACAGGACATGAATTTTCCGAATATATCAATAAGAATATTTTTCTGCCTTGTGAAATGAAAGATTCCGGTTACTTCTCCATGGACAAGCTTCCTAAAAACACGGCGCTGGGATACATTGACGATGAAAACGGAACATGGAGAACAAATGTTTATTCCCTTCCAATCAAAGGCGGTGCGGATGGAGGGGCATATATTACTGCATCAGATATGTTCAGGTTTTGGGAAGGGTTATTTTCCAATCAGTTACTGAATCAAGAATATACCAATCTTTTATTGAAACCCCATATTTCTACGGAAGATGAAGGGGAATACTACGGGTATGGTGTATGGATAAGTAAAAAAAATGACGAGATTTTCAAATATCATCTCATGGGGTATGACCCGGGTGTAAGCTTCAATTCTGCGGTATATCCGGAAAATCGTATCAAAACCGTCATTACTTCAAATGAAAGCATGGGTCCATACGATATTACCTGTGTGATAGAGAAAGAACTATAACAAAAAGGAATCTTTCAATAAGGAAAGGTTCCTTAATATGAGCATTTCTTGAACTCCGAGTTATCAGCTATCCTAATGGACATCGGTTCCAAAACCAGTCATGAAGACCGGATTGTCACAAAGCATGTTAAAGACTTGAAACCTCATTCCATATATATCGGGATTGATGCTTTTTTTGGTTCTAAAGTAGTAAACAAAGGATTTGTATATTTAAATATCTTAAAGTAGAGTATATTTAATATACATAATTCTAACGGGTATGATCCGATGGAGGTTCTTTTTACGTTATGAAAGCAAGATATGAACTCGCAAACATGAATTTAACACTAAGTAATGTAACTTTACGAAATGCAGCGGATAGCTATGTTCTCTTGAAAGCTGCAGATGATCAAAATAATGAAATCACAATTAAGCTTTCCCACGGTCAAGCAGAATTTCTAGAAGAGGAATTGCGGGAAGTGAATCGCCGTCGTAAGGAAAATAGTTCTGAAATATCCGGATATGATCAGGAACGTAATCATGACGACGATTCTTTTAATCTGTTTAGCATCGATTTATTTAATGAAAATGAACAGAAGTAATTAATATTTGGTGTTCAGTTACATCGCCTCGAAACTTAATTCCCTGTAACCTTACCTTTCGATTTTAGATGGTGCTACAGAGAGTTTTTCCTCATTCCCGTCAATAAAAAATTCGAACGGCTATAAGGAATATCTTAAGCAAGGTGACCTATCGTTACCTTTTTTTTGATGGCCTGAAAAAATTCTTCACCAAAAGGAAGATGGATGATAGTACAGCAAAAACGATGAAAAATACGATGAACCCCCAAAGGCCTACCGCAGCATCTTGAAATTCCATATTCCCTCTGCTGGTAAGGGCTTGTTGTATTTCAATGGCAAATACTAAAACAACCATGACAGTAAAGGTATAAAGGAAAGAGAGTATCGTAATCCCAAAACGCATTCGGGAAATTAAATTAGATATAAATAACACGAACAAAAATATGATGATACCGATGATTCCCATTATCCAAAAATGCAGATCTTTGTCCGTTGCATTTGAATTTAATGTGTCACTCACAAAGAATAAAATGAAATCGTGAAGATTATTGACGACTTCCGCTAATATCTGGATGATTTCTTTCATTTTTCACACCTCCAATCCTTAGATTATAGCAGGTTATAAATCTATATAGAAGAGGGCTGGTTTTCAGGGGTGTAAAAGCTGACCTTACATTAACGTAATATGCGATCATAAACATGCTAAGGCGAGTATATCTTCTACTATGTAAGTGTTTCATTCTTTCGCGTTTTATTGGGAAACATAAGAAAAGCATAAGTGATGTCTTGGAAAGTCAAGACATGCAATAACAGCTAAATAAAGGTATAGTTAATGGTGAATAGATCAATCAAAATACATAGAAAAATAAAGAATAAGTTTTTTCATGGAAAGTAGGTGTACCTATTTCCAATATTTTAATGCCTATAGCGATCTTAGCGATGATTGTTTTGATCGGTTTCTTTATTTATAAGGTTAGTAAAGAATAATTTGTATGATCTTATCCTTACTCAATGTTTTCATGGTTGGAGGAAAAAAGAATGAATGATGTACATAATCATGTGTTAACGGTAATTGATTTTATGAAAACCGGACACAAAACTTGCTTTGTGAAAGTAATCGGTTTTGATGCTGAATCCGGACAGAGTTTTGAAGGCGAAGTTAAATTTGTCGGTGATTTGCCTTTTGGAGATTTGATTCATCCCGAACGGTCACATCTATCTTCTACTTGCAGGGAGTTTGTTCAGGGTGATTTGATGAACAGATATAGTCTGGGGCAGTTTGAATAAAGTGGTTGAAATTTTTATAGGGGATCTAACGAGGTGACATTTTTTACTTATTGTTTAAAATTGGTAAAATTCAGGGTATAAAGAATATGGTATGTATGAAACTTTTGTATGCCAAACTTCTCTTTTAACTGATAAAATAGCATATTTTTCCCTATTTAACTCTCGGACTATAATCCTTATAATGATAAATAAGAAAAATATGACAGTTAGTGTAGGAATATACTGTTTTTGAGGTGAGTTTCATGGTATATGCAGATATATTGAGTAATATACACTCTGCTATCTCCGGTAAAAAAGCTGATTTAAATGTGAAAATTGAACGTTTGGTAGATGCGAAAAACGATATTATAAGAGAACAGAGTATGTGCCTTAACGAGATCAGGAAAATAAAAGACCCTGAGCTAGGTGGCAGCTGGACAGGGCAGCGCTCAGATCATTTTCAGGAAGCCCGTCATGATGCCTATAATGTGATGTTCAGTATCATTCATGACGATTATGACGATTACCAATGGAAAATCGAAGCGATGATTACAAAGTTAAATGCCGAGAATACGCTTCTGAGCATAGCGGGGAATATAGCCCAAGAAGCCGACCACCTTTTAAGTAAAGGCGAAGAGGCATTTGAGCAGCTGGAAAGCAAAATATCAGATTTAAAAAGGCGGTTGTTTTAATGACGACAATCAAACTGAATCATCCTGCCGTAACGAAGCAAGTCGATCAGGTGAAGACGGCACTTGGTACAGTCACGCTCGGAAATCTGCCGGCAGGCGAACTTGGCAACAATAAATTGGAATTCACCTCGAAATGGATCGATCGGGAAACGAACCTGGAGAAGGTCTTTGAGCAATATATCAAAATCGTCCAGAAAAATGTTGAAGATACCCGTGCCAACATTGACTTATTAAAAGAACAGGATGAAGCCATCGCCCATACGTCTTCACATGGGTACCAGCCGCGATGAAAATATATGAAGCCAAGACATTGACGGCTGCAACTAAGTCGCGTGCCAAGCAATATGAAGAATTAAAGAAAGAAGTCGCAGCCCTGAAAAAGGAATTTCAGGGCATCGTTGGCTTGGATAATGAGTTTCAAGGGGCTGGTGCCACCGCCATCAAAAGCTTCTATGAAGCGCAAATCGAGGTGGCGGACGCCTGGATGGAACTTTTCACTACCCAGATCAGTTTTTTGGAAGGCATCCCGGCCAGCCTGGAAGAGGCGGATCTATCCGGAAATACGGTGGTCGAGGTTCCCTTTTTAGATGGCGAAGTCTCGACCGGCATTAACCAAGCGAAGTCGCTTGTCGATGAACAAGCGAGCGATCTTCAAAGGATCCTGAACAGCATTGACGATATCCTTCCTCTTGATATGTTCAACCAAAATGACTTTAATGAAAAAATCACGCTGGCCGGACAGAGACTGGATGACACCGTGACAAAGGTCGAGAATGTCGACCGGCAATTGGTCGAGGAATATGATGTGTCCGTCGGGCAGGAAAACGTGGCCGTTGGCTTATTCCGCGCCTTGCTTGATGCCACCAAACAGGACGGCAACGTTTCGCCGATGACGTTCAACCAATCGGCATTTAAGAATAGTGACGTCTATCAAGTGAAGGATGAAGTCGCCGGTCAGATGAAAGACTATCAGACCTTCAAAAAGGAACAAGCCGAAGCCCGGAAAATCGAACGCGAAATGGAAGAACTTGAAAACCGCCCATGGTATGAAAAAGCCTGGGATACCACAAAAACCTTTACAGGGGAATTCACGGGATATTATGATTCAATCAGGGCCTCAACCGGAGTCGATCCAGTAACGGGCCGTAAGCTGTCCGATGCCGAACGAATCGCCGCCGGCGCCATGGCAGCCGCTGGATTCATCCCCGTCGTCGGCTGGGCCGGCAGGGCCATCAAAGGCGGCAGCGCCCTATACAAAACGGCCAAAGGACTCAACGCAGCGAACCACGCACTCGATGCCTATAAAACGACAAAAGGCTTTAGCCTCCTCCAGAAAACCGAATACGGAATCTACGGACTCCTCGCAGCCAATGGCCTCGGCGAAGCGGTCACCGGCAAAGACATGTTCGGCAACCAGCTAACCGAGGAACAGCGCCAAAACGGCCTGTTGATGGCACTCGGAATCGGCGGTGTGGCAGGTGCTGCCAAGATCGCAGATAAAGTAGCGAGTGGTACAAAGTTCGTCCCTTACAGCAAGGAATTTGCGCAAAAGCAGGTTCAGAAGGCAAAAGTATTCGGCCGGCAAATCGGCAATGTGGAAGTACCTCTTCGTATCAGAGTCGAAGAGTTAGCCACGGCGTATGGAAACAACTTCAAGCATGTGACTTTTGATAAAACGACTATTAAGGATATTGTACAGAAGTTTGCGGTGAAGAGTGATGGTGGTAAGGGTACAGGCAAAGTAGTGCTAGCAAAAGGATCCATTGAAATTACAAAAGTGGAGTATGGAAAGCATTATACAAGAGAGCGAATGAAGAAAGTTTTAAAACCCAATATTGAATATACATCCCCTGGTGGTCATCTATATAAAACAGACGAAAAGGGTCGGATAACAAGTGTGGAAGGTTCTCTCGACTTAGGCAGTGGTAAACGAAACAATTATGCACAGCGGATTGCTGGAAGGGAAGATCGCTTGCCAGATGATCAAGGGGGCCACTTAATCGCTAGCATATTTAAAGGGTCTGGTCATCTAGACAACCTTGTTCCTATGAATGCCAACCTGAATATGGGAGAATGGAAAAAACTCGAAATATCTTGGGCAAAAGCTTTAGACAATATTCCTCCTAAAACAGTTGAAGTGAAAATTTATCCTGTGTATGAGGGAAGTTCAACTCGACCTACAAGTTTCGACATAGAGTATAAAATTGACGATGGTCGTTGGGAGTTAAGAACATTTGAAAATAGAGCAGGGGGATAAAAAATTGAATGAATCAAAACTAAATGATTATTATCAGAATATAGCTCAAACTGTAAATGAGATGATTCCAGAAGAATGGAGTAAAGTAATTTTGTATGGAGAAATTACTGAGGGGACAGGGACTGCGTTCTTTTTCTATCAGTCTAATATTAATGATACACTCATATATAGCCATGATATCCCTGAATTACATAGTATTAGTAGAAGGGAGTATAGAGATACATGGCGGAGGTTAATAAAGGCCTTAAAAGAATTATCAGATGAATTTAAAAATAATAATCAAGAACAATGGACCAATTTAACTTTTATTTTAGAAAGTAACGGTAAATTTAAGGTTGACTATGATTATGAAGATCTTTCAGATGCAGATGATCACGAAAGAAGGGTTATTTGGGAATATAGTCGATTAGGCCTTTTACCTGAATCTGAATATGATAAGAGTATTTTAGAAGAATACCTTAAGAAAGAATAATGGAGGATAAGAAAAGCATGTTCTTTTGTATGACCTTAACGGTAAAGTTAAGGTCTTTTGTCTTTTCATTGTTGAAATATGAATATGTATTATCTCACGTCATATCAAGTTCTTCAGATAATAGGTCATGAGGACTTAAATTCATTTAGATTTACTTCAAAAAAGTGGCTTAGAAAAAAGTAGCATGGGAAATTGTCCAGAATCACGTAAAATGAAGTAACTTACGTTCACGTCGAAAATTTTAGCTACTTGTCCACACCTTCCATCAGACCTTGCATATACAATAGTAAGGAGGGTGTTAGCATGGAGATAAATTGTTGTTTTGTAGAAAAATGTTTTGAGAACAATGACCCGAGTAAAGTATGGTACCCTGGAAAGCGTTGTAAATGTAAAAAATGCAAAAAAAGGGATCATCATTAATCTGTATGCCATTACACTACAGGGGCAGTCCTAGTGACTGTCCTTTTTTATTTAGTACGCATTACGAAATTGTGAGAGGGATAATAATTCATAAAAAACACTCAACCGAGATGGATGAGTGTTATTGAGCTAATATTTATTAAGGATTTGTCGACTTTGCTGAATGATTTCATTATTTTTATTTATGGCTTCAACATTGTTTAACTTAACATGGTCATTGATCAATTCGTTATCTTCCATATATTCAAGTAACAATTCGACGGATTTATCCAACAATCTTTCTAATTTGATATCCCTTTCTTCTGCTAAACGAGTGAGCCTTTTATTTAAATGAGAAGCGAGTGATGATACAAATGGATCTCTTCCTTCGTTCATTTGCATTCCCCCTTCAGCTTTAATAGCTCCATTATATGATGGCAAGGTTTGGAAGGCAAAACTTAAGTGATTGAGATAGAGTTAATTTTACGGATTTACGTAATAAATAAAGAAGATTCTTTATAGAGTATATAATGGAGAGAATTAAATGAATGGGCGTGTGCTGATAGCTGTGGATGATTTTTGTGTAGTTCTCCTTCTAATTCTGTTTTTACTGTATAATAATAGTATATTTTACTTTTAGGAGAAATTTTCATGGACCATGCCAGTAGTTTAATCGGTCTTTTTGCAATCATACCAATTTTGTTTTATCTAGGACTTCTTGTTTTAAGTATTTATTTTGTCATTAAAGTGATAAAATTCATTAATGCTAAGACAAAATTAGATCAGGAAAGAAATGAAAAGCTGGATGAGTTGATAAGAGTTATTGGTAAGGGGAAAGAAGATCAAAATAGACCTCTATAAAAGTAAAAAGCACATTCCCTAAGGGTCGTGCTTTTTTTTTACCTCATACTTAGATTTTCATAAATTTGAAATATAAAGGGATTTTATGATATGAAAAATAAGAAATTCGGGCGTTTTTTTGTAACGTCAAGGTAGTTGTACAAGCATTTCCTAATATGTGCCATAACATATTAGGAGGTGATTATATTGACAGTTAAATTAGAAACTTTAATGGATCGATCAGAAAAGAATATGGGGAGCGGGATACACCCAGTCGTTAAAGAAGCAGCATTGGAAATGGTTAAACGGGCATATCAAGAGGGAATTTTCGTGCAAATCAGTGCAGGTTATCGTTCTATGGAAGAGCAAGCTAAGTTGTATGGTCAAGGTCGCCTAGGTTATAGCTACAATGGAATAAACTATAGTGATTTATCGAAACCGGTCGTGACCAACGCGATGCCAGGTCAATCTTATCATAACTATGGACTAGCCATTGATTATTTCATAGTCAGTGATGATGGAAAGAATGCCATATGGACAGTTGATGCAAAATGGAGAAGGGCAGCGGCTATTGGTAAATCCTTGGGCTTTACTTGGGGCGGGGATTGGTCAAATTTTAAAGATTACCCGCACTTGGATATGACGGGCGGACTTTCTTATTCTCAGTTAAAAGCAGGAATAAAGCCTATTTTAATATCAAAAGTGAATGCAACCCCTCCACCGGTAACACAAGTTGAATCGGAAGTCATTGATAAAGACACACCTCCTAAGGACAGTGGCAATCCAACAATCAAGTCCATTCAAAAGACATTGAATAGCCGCTATAATGTGAAAATAGATGTGGATGGTTATTATGGTCAGAATACTAAAAAAGCGCTGATAAAGGGTTTCCAAACCGAATTGAATAAGCAATATGGTTCAAAGCTTATTGTTGATGGAATATGGGGACCTCAAACAAAAGCGGCTTCACCTAATGTGAGGGAAGGGGCAAAAGGGAATATCACCTATATCCTTCAAGCAGTACTTTATATGGAAGGGTATAATCCACATGGCATGGATGGTATCTTTGGGAGTGGAACGGAAACGGCGGTGAAGGCATTCCAACGGGCTGCAAGATTATCTGCCGATGGTATTGCTGGTGAAGATACATTTGCAAAACTATTCGGATGATATGAAATTGAGTTGAACCAAGATTGCCAAAATGATTTCAGATGACTGAAAGGGTCCATCATTTAAGAGGGGGCTTTTTTTGTTGGTCCTAAGAAAGATTGATTTGGATGGGTTATTTTTCACTATGAACTTGTTCATTTAATATCCCTATTTGTAAATCCTTGCTACCCTATTAAAAAGGAAGAAGTCACCTCTTATCTTGACTTTCAAACAATAAAATGAACGGATTCCTTTTTCATTGAAGAGCATTCAACATACTGTGTCGAACTACTCATATACAAAGGAAGCGCTTTCATTTATAATAATTTCAAGAATATGAAGCCGAAAGGTGTGTTCAATAAGTTGAGTAAACGCGAAGGTAATTTCTTGAAAGGTCTTTTGTTTGGTACATCTTTGAGCATACCGTTATGGATATCTTTTTTTGGATGGATAAAATTATTAATTAAGACTTTATTTTAAGAGCCTATATGGGGCTCTTTTTTAGTCGGACAATAGAGCAACCACACTAAGTGGGGTATGCTAATCTATTGTGAGGCAAAAGGAGTTCATGTTTATAACCGATGACACCACACGTACTCGATTAAATAATCGCGCGGTCATCTAATATAACATGGGCACTAGGCTACTTTAATATCGGACTGCTGATCGTTTTGACAGCGGCCTTTTTTGTGTTAATTGCCGGTGAGCAGAGGTGACTTAATATCGGCGCGCTCATCCGGGAGCATCCTTGCCGAAGAGAGTGAGGGGGGTAAAGGATACAAACGTGGCAAGATGAACCAATTCGTGGGCGGATGCGTATATATAATATAATATATTGGAAAAGGGGCGGTGCTTTTATGCGATTTTGGAAACAGGTTTTTAGACCTCAGGTTTCAGTCGGTGTATTGGCAGGCGGTCACGTATTAACCGATCATGTAGAAGGCAAAAAACTCGTTAATAAAATGTCGATAATGAAGGGTAGAGAGCCAGGCCAGGTTAAGGTCACAACGGCATTTGGACAGAAGCACTTCACACTTTCACGGATTGAGTGGGAACAAAGTCAAAATCGTAACGGTGCTAAAACTAAAAGCAACACAATTCTAAGTACAGCACTTGTAGGGTCAGTCGGTGCAATCACAGATGTAGCTGTCCGAGCAATGAAAAAAGACACTTCGAATGCGTATATTTATTTGATCGACGAAGACGGCGAGGAGAATGAAACCCTCATTCAGTGCACAAAGGATCAATTTAAGCAAGTATCCCGCATAGCTTACTAACTTCGGCCAATAAGGCGAAAGTTGGAAAGAAGGAAGACAATATGAAAAAAAAAATTATTAACTATTAAAAGCAAGGGTATGTAGTTTCATCAAAAGAATATTTGGATTTGTAGTACAAACAGACAGAGAGAATGCTTTTATTATTCCCTCTGTCTGTTAAGAATGCTCTAGAAACCTTTTGTATGACTGTTATTGGTAACAGAATGCTCAAATACACGTTTTAATTTCCTTTCAAACCTTTCTGTTAATCCGCTCCACGATCTCCATCAAATCTTTAAGCCTATCGAATTTCATCGGCGGAACACCTTTATCGAAGTGGATCATATCGGCTTCAATCATCAATATATACTTCCCGAGAATTTTCCCTGAAAGGTTGCTATCGCCGAAATCTGCCAAGAGTCCTTTGGCGGACATACTCCAAAGCTTCATACGGTGTTCGGCTTGCTGATAACATTCTCCATCGGTATGCTGTAATCTTACTTTAATATAATGATTTTGAAATACTTTCAGTCGTTTTTAACAATAAAGAGATATGTTGTTCCATCGATTCTTTATTCCATCGAAAGACTGGCCCTGAAATAGAAATAGCCCCAATGACTTTCCCTTTTGCACCGAATATAGGTGCTGATAATGCAGCTACGTTCTTCGTGATTTCTTCCTCATTTATTGAATAACGGTTATTTACAATCGTTTCCAGTTTCTGTTTAAGTATTTTTCTTTCTTCCTCTGGAAGAATGCTTAATACCTGTGCTTGTAAACCTTCACTAAGGAATGCCAAAATTACACGTCCGCTTGAGCCAAGATGTAGGGGAATCCTATTACCCACCCCTGCTCTTCTACTTATTTCCTGATTACTTACATGTTCAATTACACACATCCTGATCATGCTCGTTAACATATAAAAGCCTACCGTTTCCTGAGTTTCGTCTCTTAATTTAATTAATTGCGGATCAATTATAGAGATAAAAGGTACATCGGTCATTATTTTATTTGCATAATCAATAAACACCGTACCAAGTGAGTATTTTTTTGATTCTATATCTTGGAATACCATACCGTCCATTTTCAACGTAGTAAGCAGACGATGGGTGATAGGGGGAGAAATATTAAGGTTTTCGCTGATATTTTTAACTCCTTGTGGACCAGGTGTTTCATTTAAAAAATTGATAATTTTGATTGCGCGCTGCACCGTAGACGAAATCTTCGTGTTCATAAATAAAATCCTCCAAGTAAAATTCCATAATAAAATGATTATTAAAAATATTATATCATAGCAAGGAAATGGGCCAGTTATTGAGATGGATTAGTTTCCTTTGTCCCTGCAATCATTAAAGGGGATGCTCCAAAAAGACAACGAAAAGTGAAGTGTTGTGCACTTTATTCTTCTATTAAAATGTAGTATGAACTGTCGGAAGTATCGGGATACAGGTGCCTGGTACTGGTTGTATTATCGTCGATGATAACAAACAAAAACTGCCACCGAAGTGCATTGGGGAATTATTAATAAAAGTCCACAAGTAATGAAAGGTTATTGGAACAATGAGCAAGAAACATACAACTCATTACAAAATGGACGGCTTACACTGGTGATTTAGCCATGATGGACGAAGACGGTTATTTTTACATCGTCGGACGAAAAAAAGAAATGATTATTGTTGGCGGCTTTAATATTTATCCTCAGGGAGTTGAGGGTGTCCTATATGAGCATCCAGATGTGAAAGAGGCAGCAGTAGTCGGTATTCCAAACCAAGAAAATGGAGAAACCGTAAAAGCTTATGTTGTTCCAAAAGATGGATGCCAAATCGATTTAGACGGATTAAGAGATCAATGCTATCTTAAGCTAACACGTTACAAAGTGCCAAAGGAGTTTGAAATTCGTGATTCATTACCCCGGAACACAGTGGGGAAGTTACTAAAAAGATTACTAGTTCAAGAGGAACAAGAGAAAGAAGCGAGAGAGAATGCAAATTGAAAATCTCAAAAATAGCGGTAATGGGCTAAGAAACAAATGTATCGCAAATCGCCATGATATGTGCAATGAGGGGATATTCGGTTGTTGTATATGATATAAACGATGAAAATCTAAAAAAGACAAAGGAGTCGCTCCAACATCATATGGATGGAAGAATACGAAAAGGAGGATTAATTGATGAAGAAGTAAATGATGTATGTTGGCAGAATGACTTTTTCTTCATCGTTTGAGGAGATGAAAGATATAGAGGAGTCAAATAATGTAAAACAAAAGAGCAGGGGCGGATCGTGCAAGAAGTATAAAAAGAGGCGTTTGAAATAAAGCCTTCTGACATTTTGTAATTAAAAGGTGGCTGAAAATATTTAAATCTATTAGATGCTGCTCACAGGGCAGTTGTTAAAGCTTTCGATGTACCCGAAAAAGATCGATATCAAATTGTTCATCAGCATCCTGTACATGAATTAATAATTGAAGATACCGGGTTAGGTTTTGAGAGAAGTAAGAACATAGTAGTAATAAGTGTAACTAGTAAGCAAAGAAGGGAAGATCAGAAGCAAAATTTTTATAAAGTTTTGGTTCAAGAGTTGGGAGAAAATTGTGGAATAGAACCAAAGGATATTATGGTTTCAATTGTTACCAATGTGGATGCTGATTGGAGCTTTGGACTAGGAGAAGCCCAATTTTTAAATGGTAAATTATAAATGAAATTCTCTTAAATCCTTTGTATGTTAATGAAACGGTTGTTCTAGGTTATGGATGGGTGAGGGAGGACGAATAAAAAAAGCCCACGAATAACGTGGACTAACACGGACCGATACTATCAATCCTTACGAAAACAGCCCTATTAAAAATAGTAAATAAAGAAGGAATTCTATTAATAAGAATTCCTTCTTTATTTACTAATTGTTAAGAAATGATTTTTCGAAAAATTCCAGAAGGTACTCTAGAGTGATTGGATCACTGTAGGTGGATGCTTTACTATTTATTTCAAATATACGATCGTTCTTAACTGCAGGTATATTTTTCCACGTGTCGGTCTCCACAAACGAATTAACAACATCTGGATTTTTACTAAAGATAATATAATCTCCAGTATACTCATGAAGCACTTCCGATGAGAGGACATAAATGCCGGATTTAAGTGCCTTTTCTTTTACTTTTTCAGGCATTTTTAAATGCATTGCTTGATACAATAATTCTGTTCCCCGTGCATAATTATTTCCAAAAACATAAAACTCCTTAGCATCATTTTCAATTACAGAAACGGTTGCATCTTCACCAATTTTTGCTCGTATGGCTTCTCCTGCGGATTCTGCACGCTCTTTGAAATCATTAACCCAGTCTTTTGCTTCCTTTTCTTTGTTTAAGAGTTTACCGATTTCTACTTGCTGTGATAAATAATCTAATTTTCCCCAAGTGTATACTACAGTAGGGGCAATTTCATTTAGTTTATCAATATTTTTCATCTCAGATCCCGCTATGATTAGGTCCGGTTCCAGTTCAATGATTTTCTCCAAGTTATCTTCTGATACGACTTCCACTCCCTTTAGTCTTTCTTTAAAAAGGGGATTCATATTAGTCCATTGATCAATGCCAACGATATTACCCTCTAAAGCCAAAACATTAGGTCCATTGGAGAGAGCAATTATTCTTTTTGGATTTTTAGGAATCTCAATTGGGCCATTTTCAGATTGATACATAACTGTTTCTTTTTTAGTCTTGGATGCATTATTTTCGTTCCCTGTCTCGTTGTTCCCACAAGCACTAAGAATAAGTATGAACAAGAGTAGGAATGGAATGAATAGCTTTTTCATATTGATTTTCTCCTTGCTAATTTTAGTATGTAATTAATAATGATAGTCATTTTCAATGACTACTTCAAATATTAATGGTAATGATAATCATTGTCAATGATTATCGTTAGATTGGTGAACTATATGAAGTAAGGACTTTTAAGTAGGTATATGGATAAAGGTGATTATTCAAAATTCAACGAAAGAGTCGAGGGATAATTCCTCGGCTTTTTGTTGAATAAAGTAGGCAAATTTCAGTGGTTTATAACGGTGTTCTTTTAATTTTATTTCAGATCAATTGCTTAAAATCAAAATTATGAGTGGATAGTTGAGGAAACTATAAAGTGAAAATTAAGGCACAAAAGAAGGGTTCAACATTTAAGGTATACGCCCAAGACAAATGAAGCAAGAGTAAGAGCAAAACAATGAAGGTAAGCTACGTTTAATTGGGATTATATTTGGATCTGAGTAGGGAAGAAAACGTTTTACTCCTAAAGTATTACTTTGTATTAACTCTCTTTTTTAGCTTTGTTTTTAACTACCATAATCGTACTAGATACTGACTCTTTCTTTATGCAAATCTTATAGAACAAATATGAATTTTTATAATTTGATCTTATTAGACTAATTTGCATGTATATTCTATTGGATTAATAAACAAAGAGAGTATACTTTAAAGGTGTAGCTGAATAAGAGGAGTGGTGGATTAAATGGTGAAAATTCGTAAGGCTTTATTTTATGAAGTAGAAATGATTCGTGAACAGAGAGTGAAGGCCTATGAAGAACATGCTCAAAGCATTCCTGAAGGGCACTGGGATGCTCTGAAGAAATCTATATCGTCAGTTGCCGATGAACAGAGTGATGTTGAACTTCTAGTTGCTGATTTAGATGGGGAAGTGGTAGGTAGTGTTGCTTTGTTTCCTGCGAAATCAGATGCCTACAAAGGACTTGTTGACATGTTAGATTATCCTGAGATAAGAATGCTTGCAGTCACACCACAGGCACGACACAAAGGTGTTGCAGAGGCATTAATTAAAGAATGTATTCGTCGAACAAAAGTAAACGGTTCACAGTACATTGGCTTACATACCGCAGATTTTATGAAGACGGCTATGCGATTGTATGAACGTATGGGCTTTGTACGATTGCCGCAATTCGATTTCCAACCTGCTGATGATGGTATCATTGTGAAGGCGTATCGACTTTATCTATCGAATGAATAGGGGCAAAAAACAATCACCTTATAATAAGGTGATTGTTTTTTGATTGTAGAATAACAAATGAATGACATGCCAAGAGTTAATCATCTAAGCGAGAAAACGACAATGAAGAAAGAATGTGTTTCATAACATAATGTTTAGTCATAAACGAAAAGACAGTAAGCAAAATATAATCTCACTGTCTTTTTTGATTTAATATATTAGGTGTCCTTAATCATAAGAGCATAAAATGATAACAATTTTGATCATACAAACGATTACATACTCTTAAATGGCTCTGTTTTAATGATCACAATTCATCACCAGTCCTTAAACCTTCCTACTAATCCGCTCCACAATCTCCATCAAATCATCCGGCCTGTGAAATTCAATAGAAGAAACACCTTTATCGAACTCTATTGTATCGGATTCAATCATTAATACATACTTCCCATTAATCTTACCTAAATGGATACTATCCCCGAAATCGGCTAATAGTCCTTTGATAGATGTACTGGCCAAGCTTCATTCGCAGCTCGGCTTCAGGTGTATGTTCGACAATCTGGGCTGTGGCTTCGACGACTTGGGGGGGTTCAAGGCGTTCCTGGATTTCCCTTTTGTCGCTCGTTTCCTTTTGAATAAGTTGCTAGAATTTTTCTTGAATAATCAGATAATAAATCGCCTTTTTTTTGTGTAGCATGACAAAAGAATGAACCAAGCTGTCTGAAATTGCATTAAATATATTAACAATGAAAAGAGGTGAATTATATGTCTGGTTCTAGTTCTAAATCTGTTGATGTAGTTACGATTCTTTGGGAAAGAGCTTCGATAATACCTTTAGCTCAGCGTACAATTGTACAAGCTACAGTGATTGGAAGTGCTGCTCCTTGTGCTAACAATTTAGATCCTGGTGATTCCTACAGAGCTGCTGTACGTTGTTTACTTGGAAATAGATTTGTACAAGTATTGAACCTTGACTTCGGGCTAACCGGAGTTGCCGTGTTCATCCGTTTATTCTAGGATATTAATTGGGGGACAAAGTATTTTTGATTTAAAATACTTTGTCTTTTTTATAAATACACAAAAACCACCAGTCATTAAGATTGGTGGTTTTATTAATTTTACTAATACATGAATGTTAAGAAGGAAGCGGAACATTATCTTAGTGAATTTCTAGCTGGTGTTGATCCGATTAAATTACCTTTTGATCAATTTATTCAAGACTTGTCGATTCAAATGAAATTGAATGTAGCGGTAGTACATATCAAAACTTATATTAGCTTTAATAATTCGGAGGTGGAGGTTTGTGGCAAGTGTTGATGAAGTTATTTATCGTTCTGATACTAATGAAGTGAAAGTCAATGTAGAATCTATGTCAGCAAAAGATTACGAGGAGAAGTACAGAGAGAATTTGTATTGCGCTTTTACAGGGTGTGAGGCAAAAATGAGTTATGTATATGATAGTAAATTAAATCGTGGCTATTTTAGGAACTGGAGGCATGAACAGCATTCAGCCGATTGTGATTATTTTACTGCTAATGTAAAAAGCAAATCTGGGTCGTATAAAGAGGGAGAAGTATTTGGTATTTTAACAAAGAAGCAAAAGTATGCATCTTTGGATAGAGCATTTGACTTGTTATCGATGACAGAGGAAGAAAAAAATGAGAGAAGAAAAGAAGAAAAAAACCAAAAAAAGAGAAAACTGTCGATACTAGTCCGAAGCCTGATACAAAAGTAGTACTTGATTTAAGTGATGAAAGTACAGTTTCGAAGGTTGACGATGAAGTCAAACCAAGATTGGGGAGCAGTAAAACAGCTGATAGATTAAACGATACAGATTTAAGAAAAACCAAAACTGTTTTAGAGTATATGATAGTGAGAGCTTAAAAATAGATAGAATGATTTTGTTATCCAGCTGCATTTTATTCTCTAGGTAGGTCTTCTTAAACTATTCCACTATAAATATTAAAAGGAAATGCTTTTATTGAGCGTTTCCTTTTTTGAATTTTTATATTTTGCTTGTATAGAACTTTAATAGGAAAAACCACTCTGCTTTTTTGTAAGCTGAGCGGCAAAAATAATAATTTCATTAAATGGAAGCCTTAAAACAAAACCACTAAGACCTTGATTTTTTATTTTTTATGGTCACAACCGTGGTCACATTTTTGGTCACAAACCCTCTTTTTAACGTTAATTTCGTGGTCACAAATGTGGTCACATAAACCCTTGCAATCGTATATATTTCAATACTTCTAGCATTGACAAAGCATACAAAAGCCAATATAAAACTCTTCAAAATTCTCCAAAACCAATCTACTTCCTACTAATCCGTTCCACAATCTCCATCAAATCATCCGGCCTGTGAAATTCAATAGGAGAAACACCTTTATCGAACTGTATCGTATCGGCTTCTATCATCAATACATACTTCCCATTAATCTTCCCTAAATGAATGCTTTCGCCGAAATCGGCTAGAAGTCCTTTGACAGACGTACTGCCAAGCTTCATTCGCAGTTCGGCTTCAGGTGTATGCTCGACAATCTGGGCTGTGGCTTCGACGACCTGGTGCGTTTCAAGGCGTTCTTGAATTTCACGCTTATCGCTTGTTTCCCAGATTTCCAGGTCCTGTTCGAATTTGTGCAGTTCGTCACTGTTTTCTTCGAATTGTGCGGATACATGTTCATGAACCATGTGGATGACCTGGTTTTTCATGATTTCAGGCATCGATTCACCATATTCGACGAATTTCAAGAAGTCCTCGAAGTAGCGGGCATGTGAGGCCTGGTGGATTTTCAGTTCGGCTTCTTCGACCATTCCTTCTTCGGGCATGTAGGGGTATTGAATCGATTTCATATTTTTTGTGGTTATCGCCATTTCAACGTGCCTGATCAAAGTCCGTTCATCCGAGATGGAAGCAACCTTTGGTTCGAAATCACATTTTAACAAGAATACGAATGGCTCATCAAAATACTTTGTTAATTTTGCAGATGCAATGAGGAATACACCGCCACGGACGGCACTTGTGTCAATATAAGACCTTGTGAATTGTTCATTTTCCTGCTGGAACTCTTCTTTCGATTTAGCATAGCGAACACGGTTAAATACATTGTAATTAGGGTTGGAATCAAGTGCATGTCCTCCTTCGACAATAAAAGAACCGATTTTCGTCGGTATTTGTTCCGTTTTTGGATGACGGTCCACTTTTCTTTTGGAAATCTTCATCAATTCCCCATCCAAAAAATCCTTTAGAGGACTTTCTTCGTATTCTACAGCATCTAGAGTTTGAAAATGTTTAAATCGCTTATCAGCCTGTTCGCCTTTTCCTTCGACTTGAATTAAATAAAAAGACAGATAGTCAATCGTAAAATCCATGAATGTCACCTTCTCTAATTATTAAGCATATTTCCCGTACTTTTTTTAAGACTTAATAAGTATAGAGATGTACTTTGATTCCGTCAAACTATTGGTGTGTGAAGGATTAGATAAATATTGGTTTATTATTTCGTGAAAATAAAGATAGAGAAATAAATATTCATTGTAAATAGTGTTAGAAATTTTCAAAGCTCACCAAACCGATCTATTGAACGCATGGGAAAGATTCCAAAGTATCAAATGGAATAGTCAAGGCCTGCGTATTTGATTGTAATGACAATTAACTCATTGATCTCTAGAGGTACGAAATAAACGACTAGAATCAATAACATAATGGTCGTTATTAAAGTGTGGGTTGTTTCAGACTATGGACAAACTCGATAATAATTGAGTTTGTTTACAGTTTTTTTAGGTTTTTACAATTTGACCGTTTGTGTTTGTAGACAAAAAGGGTTCTACCAAATGTTAAAACAAGTTGATGGAACGGAAGGTACGAGACTCCTGCGGAAAAGCGCGTCCAAGGGAGACCCCGCAGGCGCATCCCGGACCGCCCGCGGAAAGCGAGTGCCTGGAGCGGAATTCAACACCTCTCAGGAGTGTTGTTTTTTGTTTGAGCGTATTTGGTTCAAAACAATTGTGTGAAATCATCTGCATTAGAGGGAAATTTATCAAATTAGATTAAGATTAACAGGTAGTATGTCGAAATATTATATATGGATAGAAAAATTGGAGGGCATTTCAATAATGAAAAGTATATGGAGAAATAAAAAAAATATAGATTTAATAGACTATATGCAATTTAAGGAACAAGTCGGGATAAACATCATGGATTATCCGAGCGTATTATTTCAAGTCGATATGATCCATTTAACGATTGGGGATTTATGTATCATTCGTTCTTTGCAAGACAAAGTAAAAGAACATTTAACCCAAATCGTTGATAATTTTTATAAAAATCTAGAAAATGAATCCTCGTTAATGAAAATCATATCAGATAACAGTTCCGTTGACAGGTTGAAAAAGAAGTTGCATCGTCATATGTTCGAAATGTTTAGCGGAAACATTAATGATGCGTATATTAAACAGCGTTACGTTATCGCACATGGACATGTGCGAATTGAACTGCAGCCAAAATGGTATATGAGTGCTTTTCAAGATTTACTGCAATCAATAATCATTTATGTGATTTCCAATATAAAGGATATTGAGCAATATCAGAATCACATTCTGGCCGTCACAAAAATTTTCAATTTAGAGCAGCAAATAGTTTTAGAGGCGTATGAGCTTGAAAATGAAAGGATTCGTCAAAAAAACTTAGAAGAAAAAGAAACGATAAAACTGCAGGTGAATCATAATGCAGAAGAATTGGCAGCAATCAGTCATGAAACAAGTTCAGCTACTCAATTAATGGCGAATAAGGTAGTAGAAATTCACGACTTTACTCAAAAGGGGTCAGAGATTGCCATAGTTGCAGAGGGAAAATCAATAGAAGGAGTAAAGCTATTACAAGGATTAGAGCAGAGATTGGTTAAAACGCAAGAGCAAATGACGATCATTTCCAAGGATATGGAACAGCTGGCCAAGACCTCAAAGGAAATTGAGCGAATCGTAACGATTATCACATCAATTGCAGATCAAACTAATTTGTTGGCATTGAACGCAGCGATTGAAGCGGCGAGAGCAGGGGAAAATGGTAAAGGCTTTGCGGTTGTTGCGGGAGAGGTAAGAAAGCTTTCCGAAAATACCAAGGAATCAGTTTCAGAAGTAGTGAAACTGGTTAGTGGCATTGCTCATTTTACCAATGTTATGAATTCATCAATCTCTGTGGTTAGCGGGGAGATTACTAAAGGCACGCAACAAGGAAAAGAAACGGGCATATTTTTTACCGATATAGCACATGCCATGCTTTCAGTAAAAGAGCAGAATATAAATATCACCAAAGAAATGACAGAACTGAATGATATATTCGATGAAATTAACGAAGCGTTCAATCAAGTGGCCATTTCCTCGGATCAACTGACTCAAACGACGATGAACTTGTAGGGTAGAAAGGGGTTTCGTGATATTTAATATTTTATTAAACAACTCGATAGAATATTTTGTTGAAAAATCCTCAAAAAGGTTTTTAGAACAAAACCAAGCTCTTTTTAAATAGCGCTTTGCAATTTGAGTTGTGATGTCGAAATCAACCATTTTAATAATTCTCTTGAAATTACAAAGGGGAAATGTTATATTAATAAAGCGATGAGCTAATTTGTGTAAGTCGAAGAACATGCTTTTAGCTAAACGTCGGGATGTGGCCTGACGGTTCTATGCCTCAAACGCATCAAAGACGCCTGCTGCGTGCAGGCGTCTTTTTCATGCTTTATTTTATCGATTCTTTTCTTGCCGCTTGAACGTCATCCTTGAATTCCTCTTGAATTTCTTCTGTTATTCCCTTGGTTGCATCCTTAAACTCCCTAAGTGAGTTGCCGACTGCGCGTCCGATTTGTGGTAGCTTATTCGGTCCAAAAACGATTAAAGCTACAAGAAGGATTAAAATTAAACCGGGAAAACCAATGTTTGAAAGCATAACTAGTCACTCCAATCAAATCTGTTAGTTCATATTATAGACTCCTGACAAGTATTTGCAAATGTTATTTACTATTTATTGTAAGGTTTAACAGCTGAAATTATACTTCGGTTTAAGCGGATCTCTACTAGCTAATTTTGTACATTGATTTAGGGAGAGAAAGTGAGCACTTGCAGAGAGCCACACGATTGGATTGAACCATTTAATAGAGAGATTCGCCATATGTAAAGATTGGGCATCCAACTATTTTCCTTAACAAGCATATAGAATAACATGAAAAAAAACTTGCAAGATTGAAGGAAGTTAGGTATTATAACTATACAAGCTGCGTTGTTCGTAATGATAATTAAGTTTTAACCTTTAAGCTGTAATAGGGAGTTTTACATTGAAAGAGGAATGTTATGCCTCGTCACTGACTTGGACAACAGGATTTTTTCTGCAAACACCCACTTTGAGGAGTGGTGGTTTAAAACTTTCTTACTTGAATACGGCAATGGCGGCTTACATATTTAGAATTAGAAACCAATTCCGATAAGGAATTGGTTTTTTGTTTTTTCAAAGAAAATGGATATATATAAGGATGTTATCGAAAATCATGATTCCTTGTAATAATCCTGGATTCAGTATATCTTTCAAACGGGTTATTGTAAGGCTTTATGATTTATGAAAAAATTTTGAAAGTTTTTATTGATATATCTGATA